>CAJWSQ010000264.1 GCA_913045895.1 uncultured Flavobacteriales bacterium
TCAATTTTAATTGTTTTAATAATCTACAAATAATTGAATCCATAAAAAAATTAACATTTAGATTGCTGAAGAATTAGGGAAATTATGCTCTACTGGATAATTAGATAATATAATTCAGAGGGATTGTAGGGCTAGGCGTCTTTGTTTTTAACGACAAATAGCATCATAAAAGAATTACTGTAATAGACTATGTTTCGTAATAATTTCTTATTTTTAGAGATATAAATAATTTACGAAATGAATAACGAAGTATTTGACCAGTTAAAAGAAAAGGCCGAAGCTGCTGAAGCAATTGGAGGGACATTAAAATTTGAAGTTGGTGAACTGATTGTATATGTAGATGGGTCTGGGAATTCTAACATTGTTTCACAAGAAAACGAAGAAGCTGACTGCACCATAACAACGACTGCAGAAGTCTTGATGGACCTTAAAAATGGAGATCTCAACCCAATGATGGCAGTTATGGGTGGCAAAATCAAAATAGGTGGTGATATGGGATTGGCAATGAAAGCACAAACCTTACTAGGCTAACTAAAGTAAACGTATCAATTAGATGATGCTGACATGTTTTTTCCCTTGCTCTAACCAAAAAAACTGTTATCCAATAATTTAATTTAATAAATTACGTTATTGTGATATATACTATACATAAAATGGATTATAAAGGTTCTTTAAAAGTAATATGTGGACTTCTAATTCTTGGAGCTACCCTAATAGCAAATGCTAACACAACACCGAATGTTACTACATTAACAAAATATGGTGTTGGAAGTATTTTGGATAATTCTCTTGGAGAGACTGAAAATGATATCTTCGTAACATGTTATAATTACGAAAGTTCAGTCATTAATGTGTTTTACTCTTCAAACAACGGAATAATTTGGACCGGAAAAGAAGGAAGTGACGGGGTGAATGATCTACCAGATTCACCTGTATATTCTATACTAAACAATCCCTGTGAAGAAGATGAGGTTATTGTAGGAACCGAGCTTGGCGTTCAGAAAACACTGAATTTGACAGATGCAAACCCAGATTGGAGTTTAGCTTATGAAGGTATGAGCGATGTTGCTGTATTAGATATGAATTTTCGAGAAACTTCTGCGCTCGATAATAGTGTAATTTTCGGAACATTTGGGCGTCGAGTATATGTTAGTGAATTTACTTCAAGTACAAACCCACCCGTTTCAACAACTGACACTATAACCGTAATTGAGGGCGGAATGGCTACAACCACAACTGGAGGTGCAACTTCTGTCTTATCCAATGATAGCGATCCAGATGGAGACCCAATAACCATGAATCTTCTTAGTACTACAATTAACGGTGTATTAACTATATCACCAAGTGGAACTGGATCATTTACTTACATACACAACGGCTCAGAAACAACTACGGATACCTTTAGCTATCGCGCATCTGATGGAGCATTATTTGGAAACACAGTTTTTGTTACAATAATCGTTACTCCTTTCAATGATTGTCCAATAGTTCAAAATGCAATGCCTGATATTATCACATCTGAAGATGCAGTTGATAAGATAATTGACTTTTCTGCTGTATTTCTAGATCCAGAAGGAAGCTTCTTATCCTATACCGTCACTCACACCAATACGCCTTTACTTTCAGCTAGTATAAATACCACAAGCCTAACACTAGATTACACTGATAATATGGCAGGATCAGCGACAGTTACCATTACGGCAAATGACTCTGGTTGTGGAACTTTGACAGAAGAAAGTTTTTTGGTTACTGTAAATGCTGTCAATGATTTACCCACAGGAGTTGCTGACACCATAACTGTGGATGAAGGAGGAACTGCTACAACCACAACTGGAGGTGCAAATTCTGTTCTATCCAATGATACAGATACAGATTCAGATCCTTTAACTGTAACTAAATTAACAAATCCACTGCATCATTTTGGTGGGTCTTTTAGCTTACAATCTAGCGGTACCTTCGTATACAATCATGACGGTTCAGAAACTACTACCGATACTTTTAATTATACACTTTCTGATGGCTTAACAACTACCGTTGTTAGTGTTACAATAAACATAACACCCATAAATGATTGTCCTACTATCGATATTACTTTGCCTGATATTACGGTAAATGAAGATGCAGCTAATACAATAATCGATTTAAGTCCGAATTTTTCGGATGCTGAGGGGAATCCCTTAAGTTTTTCATTTACTAATGATGACACATCTATAGCAACCGTAACCTTAAACACAAATACACTAACAATACAATATATTCCTGAACAAAGTGGAACTACAACTGTAACAATTTCTGTAGATGACTCCAATGGATGTAATACAGTTCAGGAAATCTTTTTAGTAAATATAACAGCAGTAAATGATCCACCGGTAACTGTAACCGATACACTATTTGTTTTAGAAGGCGGAACTGTTACCCAAACGACATTAACAAACTCGTCATTATTAACAAATGATACCGATACAGAAAGTGATGCTCTAGAAGCAATACAAATTACTCCACCTGCAAATGGAACTTTAATACTTTCCTCAACAGGAACCTTTACATACATCCACAATGGAAGTGAAACAACCACTGATTCGTTTCAATATCGTGCTGCTGAAACTGCTCCTGGTGGGCAAGATGGTAATATAATTACCGTTAGCATTACAATACAAGAAGTGAATGATTGTCCAATTTATACAGCCGTAGGCGGATTCCCAGCAGCTAGTGAAGATGGAGCTGCATGGACATGGAATTATGGAGCCGAAATTAGCGATGCAGACGGGAATACGCCGTTGTATACATTAACTAATACAGCAACCAACTTACTTACAGCTGTTACAGCTGCTAACGGAATTGTAACCTTTACTCCAAAACTAAACCAATCTGGCTCTACAACCATGACATTAAATGTTAGTGATGGAAGAGGCTGTGACATTGACATTGAGATTCCAGTTGTAATAAATCCCATAAACGATTGCCCAACCCTAGAGAATCCTACCCTAGATAAAACAGCATCTGAGGATGATCCTGATTTAGTCATTCCTTTGGCCGGTATATTTGCTGATGTTGATTCACCTTTGAACTACAGGACAACTATTGGTAATAGCAGCTTAATTGCTACAAGCATTACAGCAACAGCTTTGATTATTGACTTTTTACCCAATCAAAGCGGCTCAACGTTCATTAATTTAATAGCCCTGGATGGTGATCCCAGTTGTACTGTTGACGATCTCTTTACGGTTAGTATCACGCCAGTGAATGATGCACCAACTGGTGTAGGAGAGGTGATCAATTTAGTGAATGGGGCTTCGACAAGTGTATTGAATGACGGCGTGACGAATTCTGTTTTAGCAAATGATTCTGATCCAGAAAGTGATGCCATAACAGCAGTTATAGCTACTGGTCCGATAAATGGTACAGTAGCCTTATTAGCTAACGGAAACTTCACCTATACGCACGACGGCAGTACTACAGCTACTGACAGCTTTACTTATACGCCCCGTGACATATTTTCAAATATTGGAAATACAACCACCGTTACAATTTACATCAATTTTGTCCCAGTAGGTGTAACTGAAACAATTGCTTTGATTGAAGGTGGAACGGCGACAACCACAACCGCGGCTTCCACAAGCGTATTGTCAAATGACACTGATGCAGATGATGGGGATACCGCATTACTTACCGCTACAATTGGAACAAGTCCACTCTTTGGAGCGTTAGTATTAAACGCAAATGGATCTTTTGTCTATACCCACTCAGGATCTGAAGATTTCACAGATAGCTTTACCTATATTCCTTTCGATGGAAAAGGTTATGGCTCCCC
>CAJWSQ010000265.1 GCA_913045895.1 uncultured Flavobacteriales bacterium
AACTATTGGTGGTGGTGATGAAGTAACTATCGAATTTACAGCGCCAGCTAAAGGAACTTACACTTATGTGTGTACATTCCCTGGACACTACGGAATGATGAACGGTAAGTTTATCGTTAAGTAAAAAGTCGCGTTATAAAATATTCGCTTTGAAAGCGTTCGGGTTATCCCGAGCGCTTTTTTTATTTTTAGACCAGAATCATCTCAATTATGCTAATAAAAACCTACGGAGCTGCTGTTAGAGGCATCGATGCACTCAAAATAACTGTTGAAGTAAATGTAAGCAGCGGAATAAACTTTTCTCTTGTTGGATTGCCTGATAGTGCCGTTAAAGAAAGTCAACAACGCATTGATGCCGCACTGAGAAACAACGGATACAAAATACCAGGTAAAAACATTACCGTAAACATGGCTCCGGCTGATATTCGTAAAGAAGGATCTGCTTATGATCTAACTATTGCTAGCGGAATCTTATTTGCATCTGAACAAATAAAATCTGAAAATGCAGAGCGATATATCATCATGGGAGAATTGGCACTTGATGGAGACGTAAGACCAATTAAAGGAGCACTTCCAATCGCTTTATTAGCTAAAAAAGAGGGATTCAAAGGATTTATTCTACCTATCCAAAACGCTAGAGAAGCAGCTGTTGTAGAAGGACTAGATGTTTTGGGAGTTCAAAATATAAAAGAAGTCATCGATCATTTTAATGGTACTCAAGAAATAAAACCATTAGTTCTTGATACGCTAAACGAATTTGAAAAAGATGTTAGCCTTTTTAATGTTGATTTTTGTGATGTTAAAGGTCAAGAGAATGTAAAACGAGCACTAGAAATTGCTGCCGCTGGTGGACACAACATCATTTTAATTGGTCCTCCCGGATGCGGTAAGACCATGCTAGCAAAACGCATTCCTACTATTCTTCCACCACTAACTATAGAGGAAGCATTAGAAACTACCAAGATTCATTCGGTTGCAGGAACACTTGGTCAAAATACATCTCTGTTAACTAAAAGACCATTTCGACATCCACACCACACGGTTTCAGATGTTGCTTTAGTTGGAGGCGGTTCTAACCCCAAACCTGGCGAAATATCTCTAGCGCACAACGGAATTCTCTTTTTAGATGAATTACCTGAATTTAAACGAACTGTTTTAGAGGTGATGAGACAGCCTCTTGAAGATCGGGTGGTAACTATTTCTCGTGCAAAAATCACTGTTGATTATCCTGCTAGTTTCATGTTGGTTGCCAGTATGAATCCTTCACCAAGCGGAGAGTTTTATGATCCAACGACTTCAAACGATAGCGAAATGGCTGTAAGAAGATATTTAAGCAAAGTATCTGGCCCTTTATTAGATCGTATCGATTTACAAATTGAAGTACAGCGAGTTCCATTTGAAAAGCTCACCGAAAAAGAAAACAGTGAAAACAGTTTAAGCATCCGCGACCGAGTAATTCAAGCTCGAAAAATTCAAACCGGACGATTTAAAAATGAAACTGGAATTCACACCAACTCACAACTCACCCCCAAACTGATGCGCCAATACTGCCAGATAGATGCTTCTGGTGAAGCTATTCTAAAAGCGGCTGTTGATCGATTAAACTTGTCTGCTCGTAGTTATGATCGTATATTAAAAGTTGCCAGAACAATTGCTGATCTCGACAAATCAGAGACGATCAAAACCAATCATATTGCAGAATCTATTCAGTTTAGATCACTAGACAGAAATGGCTGGACACAGTAAAAATGTACTTCTTTAAGACTCACTTTCCCTTTTTGGGAACTATTGATATCAGGTAAAACCCTGTAAATATGGGATAATAACAGTTTTTAGAGTTTGGAACGGTTATTGAAAATGTGCCATCAAATAATTGAACCGTTATGAAATTAAAAACCCTTACTGTTCTTGCTTTAGCAACAATTAGCCTTATTGCTTGTAGAAAAGATGAAGAAAACACTACAAACAATAACAACGGTGGTAATGGTACTACTTGGGTAGATAACAACTCATCAAGCTTAAGTAGCCGTATCACATACATAAATGAAGAAATTACTTTCACTGGAAAACGATCTTCAGGAAATTCATACTTACCAGAATCTCATCCCGCTAGTACTCCTCCCACTAACTGCTCTACTGGATGTACTAATTCAATCACAGGAAATCAAGGTGGTTGGTTAAACGTAAACAACGGCCAATACGTTTGTATTACATCAACAGCTAACTTCAATGGTGGTATCAACATGAATGGTGGTACTCTATCTATTTGTGGTACTGTTTCATTAAGTGGTTTAAACATCAACAACGGTGCAACAGTTATCGTTAATGATGGTGCTAACTTCTCAGTTAGTGGTCAGCTTAACGTAAACAATGGCGGTAGCTTTGTTAACTACAGCGACATCACTTTAGGTGGATTGAATAACAACAATAATCTTGAGAACTACGGTTCAATGGTTATCTCTGGTAACTTCCACAACAACTCTCAAGGTAGCTTCGTAAACAACTGTGGTGTAACAGTTGGTGGAAACTTCCACCAAAATGGTCAGCTTGACTTATTTGGATATATGGATGTTGCAGGAGAAGTATTCTTCAACACAGCAAATGGAACTAACAACTTAAATGCAGGTTCATTAATTGAGTGTAATGACTTAACAATCAACGATGAGATTTATGCTTTAGGTTCTTCTTACAGCGCTATCTCTGTAGCTGATTACACTAAAATCAATTCTCAAGGTGACCTTTTCGGTAACTTAGATTTATGTGATGCTAACGGAATTGAAATCAACAATGGTTCAGCTGAACCTTCAGTTACTTTCTGTTCTGCTTTCATTCCTGCTAGTGGAAATTGCAACCCTGGATTTGGTTCTTCTCCATCTCCAACATGGACTTTAGTTGCTGATGTTGCTGCTCCAACAGAGCCAGGCGGACACAAATTGAGTGCTACTTGTATTCAAATCATTGATAACTACGCATATGTTTCTTGGCACTGGAATGGTGCTCCTTCAGACTATGCTGGTCTTCTTGAAGTATATAATATTTCAAACCCAACAACTCCAATTATTGTATCTACACTTTGGTCAACTGATATCGACTTCAACCACTTGTTTGTTGAAGATTCAGAATTTGCACCAGCGCAACGTAGGTTATGGTCTGTTGGTAGTAGAAACTTAAACACAAGCGGTTTGGGTACTCCAGCATGGATGGGTGAGTTTACTTTAACTAACTACATCTTTACTATGAACACATTTGAAGAAACTGATCTTCCTTCTTACTCAGGAAACACAGTTATCAAATACAACAACAGCTTGTTATTGACATCAGCTAAATCTAACGGAGCCTTAACAAACTTTGATTTAGCAACTGATTCATTAACTACATTGATTCAAGATGAGCGTATGCGTCACTTGGATATTGATGGTAACAACATGATTGCTCTTCAGCAAGATGATAACAATTCAGTGATGTATGTATTCTCATTACCGAATCCAAACTTCAGCAACTTAGCATCAATCAATGTTGGTCCAATTGCACCAGATGATGGTAAAAACGTTGCTCGTTTAGATGGTAATAAAGCATATGTTGCTACTGGTCGTGATGGATTGAAAGTATTTGACATCAACACCATGAGCAGTACTCCAGTTGGCACATTTGATGTTACAAGTGGTTTAACAAATGGTGTTTCTACAGACAACGATTATGTATACGTAGCAAACGGAGCTAGCGGTGTTTATATCCTTAACAAAGCTGACTTAAGCGTTGTTGGAAACTACAAGTATGACGGTTCAGCAAACTATGTAGATTCTAAAAACA
>CAJWSQ010000266.1 GCA_913045895.1 uncultured Flavobacteriales bacterium
TGCGGCGAGGCCGGGGTGGGGTGAGGTGAGGTGCGTTGGTGGGGGGACATCAGTGCTCCAGTGACTCACCTGACCTGCTCCCTGCACCTGGCCTCCCACTGCACCTCTGCACATCTGCTCCACAACCACATCCATTAAAGAATCTTTTAAATTTGGATAAGATTGGATGATTTCTGCTAAGTGCCTATGTGTATTAATGCCGTAAGAAAACATATCTTTAGATCTAGTTGAGTGATGGTTTTTGATAGTGGGTTCTTTACCACCTCCACTAGAGCCGGTAATCGCATTTATAGATGCAGAAGTAATAACTTCACTAAAAGGCAATAAAGCTAATTGGGTGCATAAAGCAAAACAACCTGGATTTGCAATGTTTTGCGCTTTCTGAATAGCGGGTTTATTGAGCTCAATCAATCCGTAAACGAAATCACGACCTTGAAATTGGGCATCTGCCTGAAGGCGGAAATCATTACTCAAATCAATCACTTTCGTGTTGGATGAAAATGGATATTTCTTAAGGAATGCTTTTGATTTTCCGTGACCCAATGAAAGGAAAACCACATCCACTTGCTCATTCACCTGGTCGGTAAATTTGAGATCAGTGTGAAACAAATCACTGTGCGCTGATGCAATGGTATTTCCCGGTTGAGAATGACTGTAAATAAAGTCAATTTCAATCTGAGGATGATTGATTAAACATCTCAATAATTCACCGGCAACGTAACCGGTTCCGCCAACTATTCCTGCTTTAATCATAATTTCTATTTCGTGAAGCCACCTTTCGATACAATCTCGGCTTTATGCCGATATCACTCAAGGTGACATTCGCTTTTATCTATTGTGACTTTGTGGTTTAATTAACCGTTTACGTGTTTGAAGATTTTCATAGAATTCGCCATGATTTTAGTGAACCCTTTCACATCATCGCCAGTCCATTTGTTGTTCATCTCACCGTAATCGCCAAAGCCAGATTTCATCAAATCGTGCTTCGATTCTATTCCTTGAACCGTGAAACGGTACGGCAACAACTCAACGAAAACTGTACCCGTAACCGTTTCTTGTGTGTCGGTTAAGAAAGCTTCGATGTTGCGCATCACTGGATCAAAGTATTGAGCCTCATGAATGAACATGCCATACCAACTGCCCATTTGCTCTTTCCAGTGCAACTGCCATTTTGAAAGTGTGTGTTTCTCTAATGTGTGGTGTGCTTTAATGATAATGCTTGCTGCTGCAGCTTCAAACCCAACACGACCTTTAATGCCGATGATGGTATCGCCAACGTGAACATCTCTACCGATGGCATATGTGTTCGCTAACGCTTCTAATTTTTGGATGACTTCAACCGGAGAAGATTTCACACCATTTAAACCAACAGGTTCTCCTTTTTCAAACTCGATGGTAACCACCTGTGGATTTTCTTCTTTTAGTTGACTGGGATACGCTTCACTTGGTAGTGCTTTGTCTGAAGTTAACGTTTCAGCACCACCAACACTGGTTCCCCAAAGTCCTTTGTTGATAGAGTATTGCGCTTTTTTCCAATCTACATCAACACCGTGTTTTGCCAGGTATTCGATTTCATCTTTTCTAGAAAGTTGCAAATCACGAATAGGAGTAATAATCTCCATTTCAGGAGCTAATAATTGGAATACCAAATCAAAACGCACTTGATCATTTCCAGCACCAGTACTTCCGTGTGCAATGTATTTCGCATCTACTTTCTTCGCATATTCAATCAATGCAATTGCTTGGTAAATACGTTCTGCACTAACTGAAAGGGGATAGGTGTTGTTTTTAAGTACATTACCGAAAATCAAATACTTAATAATTTTTTCGTAATAAGCTTTGGTTTCTTCTAAGGTAATGTGAGATGTTACGCCTAAATCGTAGGCTTTTTGCTCAACAGCTTTTAGTTCTTCTTCAGAAAATCCACCAGTGTTTACAATGGCTGAATGGACTTCTAAATTTTTATCGTGTTTAAGGTATTTTACACAAAATGAGGTGTCTAATCCACCGCTGAATGCTAAAACTACTTTATTGCTCATCTTTAATAGAGGTAATTAATTTATTCTTTGTCTTCTTTGATTGATTTCAGTGCTAGCTTAAGGCCTGGGACATTCTCCAGTTTACGCTGGATACGAAGCTTACGGAGTTTCATGAATCTTCCGAAGCTTTCCCAAGCCTTGTCTTTTTCATGTAAATCGGGGGGGGTGTCAGCTTTCTTTTCTGGTACTTTGCTCAAGTCGCAAACCATTCCTGTGCATAAACACATCGTGCGGTTAGTACGCGTAAGGATGTCAAAGTTCACACAGCTTTGACAGCCTTTCCAGAATGCCTCGTCTTGTGTTAGTTCAGAAAAAGTAACGGGTTTGTAACCTAAATCAGAGTTGATTTTCATCACAGCTGAACTGGTTGTGATACCAAATAATTTAGCTTCAGGAAACATTTTTTTTGATAAATCGAAGGTTGCTCTTTTAATATTTCTTGCTAAACCTGTATTGCGATAATTGGGGTCTACAATTAAGCCTGAGTTAGCAACGTATTTCTTTTCGCCCCAACTTTCAATATAACAGAATCCAACAGCAGTTTCTTCGTCAAGAGCTATTACAGCCTTTCCTTCTGTCATTTTTTTGCGGATGTATTCCGGCTCGCGCTTGGCAATTCCGGTTCCACGAATTTTGGCAGCATCTTCCATCATTTGGCAGATGGATTCAGCGTATGAATAATGACTTTCGTTAGCCACTTTCACAATGACTTTCATACGAGTAGATTAAAATTTTAGAATATGGGAAAACGGGTGTGAACACGAAGCACGTAGCCTCGCAAGTATATATTACGCCCGAAGGCGTGGTCGGAATGGATGCCTCATTTCGATAGTAGACGCCATGCGAGCTACTCGAGAAGAATTTAACGAAACGATATGTGTAATAGCAGTTGCCATTTGTGCTAACAAGTTTAGATATAATTCAGGTATAAACAAATAAAAACAGTGTTAACTTATTTGAATTGTACTTAATCTTAGATTCAAGTCTGAATTCTATTTGATTGTTATTTAGAATGTTTACAGACAAGATGTGAGTTTTAAAGAAAAATTAGAAAAAGCTTACTAATTATTGAGAAATACGTAATTTGGGTGCTGAAAAACCGATTAATATCACCCTAAACTTAATTTAACAGTATTAATTAATCTCCAAGTTATGGCAAACGTCTTATGGCTTCAAGGAGGCGCATGTAGTGGAAATACCATGTCGTTTCTAAATGCTGAAGAGCCCACAGTTGTTGAACTGGTTACCGATTTTGGCATTAATATTTTATGGCACCCTTCCATTGGTTTGGAAATAGGTGAACAAGTGTCTGACTTACTTGCTGATATCATGAACGGCAAAATCAAGTTAGACATTTTTGTATATGAAGGATCTATTATTCAAGGTCCCAACAATACAGGAACGATGAACTACTTTGCTGATCGACCTATGATGGATTGGGTTCGAGAATTAGCAGGCGTAGCAGAGTTTACTGTTGCTATTGGCGATTGTGCTACTTGGGGAGGGATTCCCGCTGTTGCTCCAAATCCGAGTGAATCTACAGGGATGCAATTCTTGAGAAAAGACAAAGGCGGATTTTTAGGACCAGATTATATCAGTAAAGGTGGATTACCAGTTATCAATATACCTGGATGTCCAGCTCACCCAGATTGGGTTACTCAAATATTAGTGGCTATTGCAACTGGAAGAATTGGAGATGTTGTGATTGATCAATATCACCG
>CAJWSQ010000267.1 GCA_913045895.1 uncultured Flavobacteriales bacterium
AATAATTGTTTACACTCCAAACCAATACTTCTTTGCCACGGAATTTCATTCTGTTTCCAATCTCCCCCTCGAGTTTTGGAAAAGTAAAATAGCCATGAGCAAAACCAGAGAACTGGCCTAAAGGCCCTCTGTTTTCTTTTAATTTATCAAATATATCCACAGCACAATCGTTTTGATTACTGATTGAAAATCCGGCAAATGTAACACGATGGTTGCATACACCAAAGTATTAATGCGTAATAGCTATCAACAATTCAATGTATAAACTTTTCCATTTCGCGTTTTTTTTAAAAGATTACATTTGCGCGATGCTTTCAAAAAACAAGCTGAATAGATTATATTTTCTGGGATTCATCCTTTTTTTGATGTCCTCTTGCACGGGATACAACAAATTGTTGAAATCTTCTGATTTAACGTTAAAGTACGAGAAGGCGAAAGAATATTACAATGCTGAGAAGTACTATAGAGCGTATCCGCTATTCGAAGAGTTGGTTACAGTATATAGAGGTACATCCAAAGCAGAGGAATTGGTCTACTTATTTGCTTACACAGATTATCATCTAGGTGATTATTTATTAGCAGGTCACCGTTTTGAGCAGTTTACCAAGACTTTCCCTACTAGTAAATATGTAGAAGAGTGTGATTTCATGAGTGCTTACTGCGATTATTTACTTTCTCCGAATTATAGTTTAGATCAAGAATTTACCATTTCAGCAATCAACGCATTGCAGCTTTTTATAGATAATCACCCTCGATCTTCACGAATTGATACGTGTAATATATTGGTAGAAGAGTTGGAGTACAAGCTTGAGAAAAAAGCGTATAAGGCTTCAAAACAATACCTTAAGATGGAAGATTACAACGCAGCTTGTGTAACTTTCCAGAATTTACTGAATGAATTTCCTGATACGGAATACAGAGAAGAAATTTATTTCCTGACTTTTAAGGCTAGATATTCATTGGCTCGCAAAAGTGTGGAAAAGAAAAAGTTAGAACGAATTGAAGATGCTTTCAAAGCATATGTTACTTTTGTAGACCGTTTTCCTCAGAGTGAGTACATCACTGAAGCTGAAACATACTACAATGAATTGCAGTATTTGAAAGAGAAAACATTAAGTGTAGAAAACAAAAAATGAGCATGGAATATAAAAAGGTAGAAGCACCAGGTTCAACTGTTACCAGAGATCCAGATCGCATTGGAGATATTACTGGGAACTTGTATGAAGCAATCGTTATTGCTGCTAAAAGAGCAGATCAAATTGGTTTAGAGATGAAAGATGAATTATACTCTAAGTTAGAAGAGTTTGCATCTCATACAGATACCTTAGAAGAAATCTTTGAAAACAGAGAACAAATTGAAATCTCTCGTTTTTATGAGCGTTTACCTAAACCAGTTTCTATTGCATTAGAGCAATTGAAACACGATGAGATTTATCACAGATACTCAAGCAAAGAGTCTAAAAAATAAGCTCCTTTTCACGTGTTGAAGGGAAAAAAAATAATAATCGGTATTACCGGAAGTATAGCGGCCTACAAGGCCGCTTTTCTTATCCGTTTATTGGTAAAAGAAGGCGCAGAAGTAAAGGTTGTTACAACTGATTCAGCTAACGAATTCATTACACCTTTAACGCTTTCAACTCTTTCTAAAAATCCGGTTTATTCACAATTTACTTCAGACAAAGAGTCTGGCACATGGACTAACCATGTTGAGTTAGGACTGTGGGCCGATATCATGTTGATAGCTCCTGCAACAGCTAATACATTAGCTAAAATGACGCATGGAGTTTGCGACAATTTGTTGATGGCTGTTTATCTAAGTGCTAAATGCCCAGTTTGGGTTGCTCCAGCAATGGATTTAGACATGTACCGTCATTTCAGTACGTTGAGTAACATCAAAAAACTGAAAGAGAATGGTGTGCGTGTTTTAGAATCTGCTCATGGCGAGCTGGCTAGTGGTCTAGTCGGTGAAGGTAGAATGCATGAGCCAGAAGATATTGTTGATTCAATAAAGGACTTTTTTAACTCATCTGTTTGGGCTAACCAAAAGGTGTTAATCACGGCTGGACCAACTTACGAAGCTATTGATCCTGTTCGTTTTATTGGAAATCACAGTTCTGGTAAAATGGGATATGCACTAGCCAAAGAAGCGGCTAAACGTGGAGCAGATGTTGTTTTGGTCTCAGGGCCAAGTTCACAATTTACTAATCATCCAAATATTCGGGTGATTTCAGTAGTTTCAGCTCAAGAAATGCACGAAGCTGTGATTGAGAATTACGCTGATGCAAATGTGATAATTGCAAGTGCAGCCGTTGCAGATTATAGACCAAAGCACGTTGCTGAGCAAAAAATGAAGAAGAAAGATTCTTCATTGCAAATAGAATTAGAGCCCACAACAGATATACTGGCCGATTTAGGTTCGAAAAAACAACCCAATCAATTATTAATAGGTTTTGCATTAGAAACAGAAAATGAGTTAGATAATGCAAAAGGGAAATTAACTCGTAAGAACCTTGATTTCATTGTTTTAAACTCATTAAACAATCAAGGTGCAGGTTTTAAACACGATACAAATCAAATAACGATTATCGATAAAAACACTAAAACCACTTATTTTGAGTTAAAGTCGAAAGAAGAAGTTGCACATGACATACTCAATACCGTTGAAGAATTTTTGGGTTAGTTTAATTCTGTTGCTCGTAACTACAATTCACATCAAAGCGCAAGATGTTATTTGTGAGTTAACTGTAAATTATTCCCAAGTAGAAAATACAGATCCTGTTGTATTTCAAAACTTAGAACGTGTTTTAAACGAATTCGTTAACAATCGTAAATGGACCACTGAAAAGTTTAAAGGAAACGAACGAATTGAGTTTTCAATGCTTATTACCATTGAAGGTGAGTCTGGGAATAGTTCGTACAACGGTAATATTCAAGTTCAGAGTAGACGTCCTGTTTTTGGAGCTTCATACAATACTCCAGTTATCAACCACAAAGACAACGACATCGTATTCTCGTATACTCAGTTCGATCAATTAATATTCAACGAGAATAACGCCACACAGAATAACCTGACATCAATTATTGCCTATTATGTGTATTTAGTGATCGGTATGGATTACGATACTTTCTCACCAGAAGGTGGAACGCCTTATTTGAACAAAGCTTTAAGTATTGTGAATCAAAATGTTTCCTCCAATTATACTGGTTGGAAACCATTTGATAGTCAGTCAAATAGATATTGGATTATAACCAATTATTTAGAAGCAAGATTTAAAGATTTAAGATCTTGTATGTATGAATATCATCGTTCTGGATTAGATCAAATGTCTGAAGATGCAGCAAACGCTCGTAAATCTATTTTGGCTGCAATTGGTAAATTAGAATCAGTGCATAAAAACCTTCCTAACTCAGTCAATTTGAGGGTGTTTTTCAATGCCAAGGCAGATGAAATTGTGAATATTTTTAAAGAAGCTCCATCTTCTGAAAAAGCTCAAGCAATTGACATTTTATCTCGAGTTGACCCAGCAGATATTCAAAAATGGTCTAAGATCAACGAACGATAGTCTCATCCTTCTGTATACCTTTACCCGCACATTATTGCGGATAATATGTTGCAGCATTTTACAGTTAAAAATTACGCTTTAATTGAGCATCTTGAATTAGATTGGAACGCTGGTTTTACTGCCATTACTGGTGAAACTGGAGCTGGTAAATCTATTCTTTTAGGTGCTTTGGGATTGATTA
>CAJWSQ010000268.1 GCA_913045895.1 uncultured Flavobacteriales bacterium
TACCTTTTCAGGCATAATCACGTTATTTGCCCCGGCTCGTCTCAACTTTCTCTCTGCAGAATCTTCAGAAGCTCTTCCAATAATTGTGATTTTATGATTGATATCTCTTGCTGTTAGGGTCACAAAAACGTTATCCGCGTCTTTTGGTAGAGCTGATATTATTGCTGAAGCCTTATTTATTCCTGCTTCAATTAAAACATCTTCATCTGTAGCATCACCCAAAACATAAAGCTCATTATCTGCCTTGATATCTTCTATGGCTTTGCTACTGTTTTCTACAATCACAAATCGTTTACCGTAGGCTTGTAAACTTTTAACTATCTGTTTACCATTTCTACCATAGCCACAAACTATCACGTGACCTTGTAAAGATTCAATCTCTTTTTTCACTTTGTAAACGTTAAAGTATTGTCTGTATTGACCTGATAATAAATTCCTTGTAATGGAAGTAATTGCATAAGCGAATGTACCAAAACTTGTAATGATAAGAAATGCAGTAAAGTACCTTCCCCACTCGCTTAGTGGTTTTATTTCCTGAAAACCAACCGTTGAAACCGTAATAATGGTCATATAAAGACCTTCGGCAAACGTAAAATCTTCAATGGCCATGAAACCAATTGTTCCACTTAATACAATTATGGCAATTAAACCTACAGCGTAGTAGATCTCTTTGAAGTATTTAAACCGATCGAACACGTGTGATTACAGGTCCCAAATGGTATTGGTTCTTCGAGTTTTGAACCAATGTTTGTTTCTTAAAAAGAAAGCCATGATCAGATACACGATAAGTGGAGATCCAAATGTCAGGAATGACAAATAGATAAATGATAAACGAATGGAATTCGTTTCGATGTGAAGCTTTTCACCCCACCACTCACAAACACCATAGGCTTGCTTTTCGAAATATGCTTGAATTCTATCTATCATAATGCCGTTCTTAAAATGCTGTTACCAATACTACAACTTAAACACTTCTTTTGCTTACAGTAATTTTGGGTTAAATGCAGCAAAGCTTGCGTATAACCAGCTGACCAGCTCTTCAAAGGTAATGATTTCCATTGTTTAATAATAGTGTTCTTTTCAGGTGATAGTTTTTGGAACTTCTCCAATACTAGCTCTTTTAAATCATCTAGTTCTTGAAAATGAGCATAGGCGAACACCGTAGGAAAAACAGCATTAATAAAAATCAATTCTCGAAAAGAAGTGGTTAATACCTGAGTTTCTCTGGATGAAATGGCAAAAGGCAATGTATCAAAATGGGAAGATTTCACACATTCTATCCAATTTTGCATCAATCTGTTTTGCCCAATTAATTGTGATAGTTGTTCCATTCTAACTAAAGGCGAATTTGCTGGCCTTACCCTACCAAACTTCCATGATTCAGCTGGAAGACTTTGTAGGTTGAACTTCTTTTTCAAAAAATCAAATTCTTGAACAAGCTGCTGTTTGTCATCTTCCTTGTAACGATCTAATAGGCCAGAAACTCCAAAAAGTAAAGCTTTTATCTCTTTGTATTTTCCACTTTTCACTAGCAATTTAAAAGGCAATAAATTATCTAGTTGGTCAAATGGTTGTTTATTGATTCGTGAACCAAATGCCTGTAATAAAGATCTAAACGCTACTTCATCCCAATCATTCTTTGTTTGATTGAGCCATATTTGAATTTGATCGAATCTAGATTCCATTCTTTCGATGAGCATTCGTTCTAGCCATTGAAACAACAAAAACTCCGAAAGATCTTCATGCTGACTTTTGCACAGAATATCAGATTGGTTTTGCTCTGTAAAGAGTTTGAACTTATCAATGATTGATTTGCTCACTCTTCCTTTTAACTCAAGTACGGGGATATCATCGGGAAGTATTAACTGATCATGTTCCCAAACCACATGCAGCAATGCTGTTTTAAACGCTGGATCTTGATGATGTTTATGCTTTATCCAATCGGATGTTTTAACGTGGATTTCAACATTGCCAGCCCATTCAAGGCCATCCATCCGTAACCTTACATTTGTAAAATCAGGACCTGATGAATTGTTACGCTCACCAGTGTGAATCAGCTTTACTTCTTTATCAGAGGTAGTTGAAAGTTGTGATTGATTGAATAATTGGTATTGCCAAATGTAGTAGATGAACTCTTCATGCATGAGTTAGTGCGTTTAATAGATCATCTAAAGTTACGATCTATCAAGCACTTTTGCATGTCTTTTTGTAATTCTTGTGCAGCTTCTCGTGCTTTTTCAGCAAAATCAGTTCCTTTAGAGGCATAGATAATTCCACGAGACGAGTTCACTAATAAACCACAGTCATCATTGAAACCATAGTTGACAACATCTTCTAAACTTCCGCCTTGCTTACCAACTCCAGGAACTAAAAAGAAATGGTCTGGAACAATTTTACGGACTTCGCCAATCATTTCACCACGAGTTGCACCTACCACATACATCAAGTTTTCTGGTGTTCCCCATTGAGAAGACTTCTCCAAAACGTGATTGAATAATGGCTTGGAGTCTGATTCTAAAAACTGAAAGTCTAAACTACCAGCGTTAGAAGTCAGTGCTAATAAGATTACCCACTTATCATCGTATTCCATGAATGGCTTTACAGAATCTTCACCCATGTAAGGAGCCACTGTAATGGAATGATAATCCATGTTTTTTAGAAATGCGCGAGCATACATTTTACTGGTATTGCCAATATCACCACGTTTGGCATCAGCAATGGTAAAACAATCAGCAGGAATCAACTTTAATGTTTCTTCCATGGCTTTCCAGCCCTCAACACCCAGACACTCATAAAATGCTGTGTTGATTTTATAGGCTGCCGCTAAATCATGAGTTGCTTCAATTATTGCCTTATTAAAAGCGATAACACCTTCAACAGTTTTAGGCAACCCTTCAGGTAATTTTTCAATGTCGGTATCTAAACCAACACATAAAAAAGATTGCTTTTGCTTGATGATATTTACCAGTTCAGCTCTTGTCATGATTACAGCATTTCTCCTTCTTTCATTTTCTCTGCATTCTCGGCCATTTTCAAAGCTTCAATCATTTCGTCCATGTCGCCATTCATGAATGCACCTAAATTGTAGATGGTCTTGTTGATGCGGTGATCTGTAACTCGGCCTTGTGGATAGTTGTATGTTCTAATTTTAGCTGAACGGTCACCAGTTGACACCAACGATTTACGGTGTGCTGCGCGTTCTTGCTGAGATTTTTCCAATTCTTGTTGATACAATCTGGAACGTAAAACCTGCAATGCTTTCTCAAAGTTTTTGTGTTGTGAACGTCCATCTTGACACTCAACAACCAAACCCGAAGGAAGGTGTGTTAAACGAACAGCAGATTCCGTTTTATTAACGTGCTGTCCACCCGCACCTGATGATCGGAAAGTGTCTTTCTTGATATCTTTCATATCCACTTCTACATCCACTTCCTCAGCTTCTGGTAATACGGCAACTGTAATTGCTGAAGTATGAACACGACCTTGAGATTCCGTTTCCGGAACACGTTGAACGCGGTGAACACCACTTTCAAATTTCATATTTCCGTAGATACCTTCACCACGAACTTCCATCGCGATTTCTTTGTATCCTTTAGTACCACCTTCATTGCTGTTTACAATCTCATGTTGCCAGCCTTTTTCTTTAAAGAACATGGTATACATGCGGTACATATCTTCAACAAAAATACAGGCTTCATCACCTC
>CAJWSQ010000269.1 GCA_913045895.1 uncultured Flavobacteriales bacterium
CAATTGAGGCTTTATTTACCATTGATGAAGAAACCGGAATGACAGGTGCATTAAACCTAAAACCAAACTGGTTAACTGGTCGCATCATGTTAAATATGGATACTGAAGAGGATAACGAGTTAACTATTGGTTGTGCAGGCGGTGTTGATACCAGCGCTTATTGGACGTATGAACCTCAATCAGTTGGGGTTGCCATGAACGGGTTCCAGCTAATTGTAAGAGGTTTAAAAGGTGGACACTCTGGAATGGACATCGACAAAGGTTTAGCCAATGCCAACAAACTACTTGTTCGTTTGCTTTACGGTGTAACAGCTGATTATGGTTTGAGAATTAACTCAGTTGATGGCGGTGGTTTACGTAACGCTATCCCACGCGAAGCAAAAGCTGTATTGGCCGTTGCGGATAGCGAGGCTTTCAGACAACACATTGAAGTTCTGACAGAACAAATCAAAGATGAGTTTAAAGTAACTGAACCAAACTTAACCGTTGAATTGGTTGAAGTTGATGTTCCTCAAAATGTACTCCCTAAAGAATTACAGGTTAATCTATTAAATAGCTTGTACGCTCTTCCAAATGGAGTTTTCAGAATGAGCCCAGATATTGCAGGTTTGGTTGAAACATCATCAAATCTTGCTCGAGTTTTGGTTGAGAATGGAAAAATTGAAGTTTTAACACTTCAACGTAGTTCTTCTGAAACATCTAAGAAGGATATCGAAAATGCCATTCGTGCTGCATTTGAGCTAGGTGGTGCTGAAGTAGAACATTCTGGTGCTTATCCTGGATGGCAACCTGTTCCAAGTGCTCCAATCATTCAAGTAATGGCAGATTTGTACCGTAAAATGTTTAATGATGAGCCAGATATAAATGCTTGTCACGCAGGACTTGAGTGTGGGATTATTGGTAGAAATTATCCAAAAATGCAGATGATCTCTTACGGACCAACCATTCGTGGAGCTCACTCTCCAGATGAGCGCGTGAACATTGCTTCCGTTCAAAAGTTTTGGAACTACACGATAGAAACATTGAAAAACATTCCAACTATTGCTGAGATGGATGCTCAGTAATTAATTGGAATATCTGATTAGAAAAGCTCGAGGAAACTCGGGCTTTTTTTATATTTTTTTGAGAGTTAAATCGAAGTGTACTTCTACTTCATTAGAAACTTCCATCAGTCCAAACAAAGGCTTGGGAGGTTCAATACCAAAATCATTTAAGTCAAGAATAACTTGACCTTTAAGAGTAAATGACTCTTCGTTCCACTTTCTAACAACTGCAGTTTCTTGTCTGCTTTCTTTTCCTGCAATCATAAAATCCATCACCATGCTACCCTGATCAGAGTTTTCATTTAACATAGGGCTATTGTCAACTGTTTGTCTAAACATGATAAGCTGAATGGCTATTTCAGGATATTCATCTGCATGCAGTAACGATTGCATGTCTGTAGTTAGCTTTTTCACACCACAATCGAAACTTGATACTGGAACAAGTATTCTCGCATTTTGGAAGTAGATGTTGTTTTCTACAACAGTGTACTCAAGTTGTACATCATTCTCAGCTTGACTCACAGGAGATTCGCATGAAAATCCGCCAAATGAAGAATTTCCAAATAATTCAATCTCGCTATTTTCTGCGATGATAAAATGTTCTACTACTTCTTCATCGTTAGAATGAAATCCAAAAAATAAGCCTAGAAACAAGCCAACTAAATACATGACAACGGGTTTTGATGATTAGTAACTTAACAAATGTAATTCTAGTCTTGTTCTTCACGCTTAGATTCAGGAAGGAGAATTTTATAAAAACTGTTTCTTAAAGTAGGGTTTACGAGTCCTTTATCAAATGCCCACTTAACTAATCCAGCAGTTCCTTTAACCTTGATTCTCTTGTAAAGATTGTACCTAATATTATCTACCGTTCTGGGACTATTAGCTGTTTTCTCAGCAATCTCTTTACTTGATGCATCCTTACAAACCCAATACACAATCTGCTTCTCTTTATTACTTAGCAAATTGGTTGAATAGTGAATTAATTCTTCAGCATCGAAGTTATCAATAACCTCTTGAACGTTCTCACGGTATAACACATCCGTATCTCGAACTTTTTCCGTTAACGAAATGAAATCTTTCAACTCCATGTTTTCATCAACGAAAGCTCTAACTCCGAGTTGATGTAACTGATATACTTGCTGAGGAGGAAGTAAAAAACCTAAAGCAATTACTTGAACCTTTTTGCTTAATAGATGAAGACAAAGAATAGACTCCATCCAAGTTAATTCAGGAGACTCTACAAGGGCTATATCGCCTTCATTGAAGTTTGTTGTGAAAAGATCTTCAGGAGAAATAAATTGACTCTCTACACCTCTAGCATTAAGGTTGAATGCGAGTTTTTCTCCAAATAAACTTTCTTGAATAGCAATCCACAACACACAGCGAATTTACTAAATTCGTTTGTGTTGCGGATTGAATTAACAAAATAAATAAAGTAGTTTACCAGTACTAAATGGCGGGGGGTTATTTAAACCTTGCGTAATGAGACTTCAAATAAATAACGGAATACTCAGAATATCAATGAGTAAAATTACTCTAAATGCTAATTGATATTCTTCGTCATGGATTTGACGAGCTTAAATTCCGAGAAAAACTCAGACGCAACAATCCTCAAGAAAGAATAAGCAGGAACCGCTATCACCATTCCAACTATACCCGCAAGCTTGCCAGCAACAAGTATAACGAGGAATATTTCTAAAGGATGGGCATTGATGCTATTTGAAAAGATCAGGGGTTGAAAAACGAAATTATCAACCAACTGGGTACCTCCAAAAACAAAAATTATTTTCAGTGCAAATGGCAATAACTCCACTCCAGTTTGAAAATTGGTGGTTAAACCGATAATCAACCCAAAGGAAGCACCAATCCACGGACCGATGTACGGAATTACATTGATGATTCCTGCAAAAAAGCCTATTACTAAAGCATTTTTGACACCCAAAATGGTTAGCGCGATACTTACTATTGTAGTAATGGCTGTTACTTGAAGCAATAAACCAACAAAGTATCTACTTAGCGTTTTTTTAGATCTTGCTGTAATTTGATGTACTTTCTGGAGATAATCGTCTGGAGTTAACGAATTGATTACATGCTCAATAATCCATCTGTCTTTCAATAAGAAGAAAGAGATAAATGTAATACTGAAAATTGCGATCATCACGTTTCCTAAACCACTCAAAACACCTCCAAACAAATTCGGAATTTGGCTAAGATCAAATAAGCTGATAAACTTTGATTTAACATACTCCTCATTGGTCATTTCATCATCCATTCTGATGTTATAATCAGAGGCAATTTGATTGATATAGTTAACCGGCTCTTCGAGAGTCTCGTACACATCGTCAAACTTAACTCCTGACATAATCTTTACCTCTTCTACCAATATTGGAGTAAAGAGGTTAAAGAATGAGAAAACAACCAAATAAACGGTTATTAAAATCAATAATGCTTTTGACCAATCAGGAAGCTGTTTCGATTTGATTTGTACCTGATCTAACAACTTCATCAGCGGGGCTGTAACTAACGATATAACAACGCTTACAGCTATGTAAACAACAATATTGCTGATGTACCACAACAGGAATAGAATTCCAATTGCTGCTACTATTCCGAGTGCTCTTTTCCAGTTCAAACCCATGTTTCTTTTAA
>CAJWSQ010000270.1 GCA_913045895.1 uncultured Flavobacteriales bacterium
TGAGAATCGCAGTCATTCATCGCCAGTTCCTGCTTCATCTAACATTCCCATTTTAGCTGATGGAATGGATGTTATTGGCATTGATGAAGCACAGTTTTTTGACATGGAATTGATTGGTGTTTGTAATGATTTAGCCAACCGTGGAATGCGTGTTGTTGTAGCAGGTTTAGACATGGATTTTGAAGGTAAACCATTTGGCCCAATACCCGGTTTAATGGCTACAGCAGAATACGTTACAAAAGTGCATGCTGTTTGTGTACAATGCGGTAATTTAGCTAATCATTCTCACCGAACTTCAACCGATAAAGGGCTTGTTGTTTTAGGTGAAAAAGACCAATACGAACCGCTTTGTAGAAATTGTTTTTACAAGGCCACGAAGAAACGCTAATTGATGGCCACATCATATTCAATTCAACAGGTTTCAAAACTCATTGGAGAAGGTCAAAGTCTACCTTTTCATGATGAAACTATTTCCTATTTATCCATTGACAGTCGTAAATTATTTCATCCTGAGCACACGCTTTTCTTTGCATTGAAAGGGGCTAATCACGATGGACATATTTACATTGATGAATTGATTGAAAGAGGCGTTCGCAACTTTGTTGTGAGTGATGCCTCTTGGCTCGAAAACAAACAAGCCAATTTCATTTTCGCTCCCAATTCGCAGAAAGCACTGCAAGGATTAGCTGGTTTTCATCGCCAACAATTTCACTATCCTGTACTCGGAATTACTGGAAGCAATGGGAAAACGATCATTAAAGAATGGTTGTCGCAATTGTTAGACAAGCATTTTAAAGTGGTTAAAAGTCCGCGTAGTTATAACTCACAAGTTGGGGTTCCGCTTTCGGTTTGGCAAATGAAAACTGAGCATAATTTGGGAATCTTTGAAGCAGGAATTTCCAAGCCTGGCGAGATGAACAAGCTTTCTCAAATTATTGACCCAACTTTAGGTTTATTCACCAATTTGGGAGATGCTCACAGCGAAAATTTCACCAATAAATACAACAAGGCACTTGAAAAAGCCCAGCTATTTCAAAGTTGTGAATCCATATTTTATTGTGCCGATCATGAAATAATTCCAGATGTAATTGAGCAATTATATGCTGATAAAAATCTCATTTCATGGGGACACCACAACCAAGCCTCACTACAAATTCAAAAGATTGAAACTACTTACCACACGCTAATTACAGCTTTATATAAGCAAGAAGAAATTCAAATCACTTTGCCTTTTGTTGATCCTGCTTCTATCGAGAATTGTTGTCATGTTTGGAATATTGGTTTACACCTCGGGCTCTCCAACGAAACCATTCAAGATGAAATGAAAGCCTTGGCTCCAATTGCTATGCGCTTGGAGGTGAAAAAAGGATTGCACAACACCACGATAGTAAACGATGTCTACAATTCAGATTTAGGATCACTGGAAATTGCTTTGGAAGTTTTGCAGCGTCAAACGTCACTTCCGAAACGCACCTTGATTTTATCTGACATCTTGCAAAGTGATATTTCAAACGATACACTCTCGAATAAGCTTAATGAGCTAATCGAATCATTTAAAATTGAACGTTTTTTTGGAATTGGACCGAAGCTCAGTTCGCTTGAAGGGCACATTCACGCTCCTCAGGTGATCACCTACGAGAACACCGAATCATTCCTGAAAGACCTTCATCAATTCACTTTTCAAAACGAGTCTATTCTTGTAAAAGGAGCTCGTGATTTTCGATTAGAACGTGTTTGTCAGCGACTAGAAGAACGCATTCATGAAACCCGTATGGAAATCAATTTGAATGCACTGATTCATAACTTGAATTACTTCCGAAGCAAGTTGAAACCTGAAACCAAACTTATGACAATGGTTAAGGCTTCTTCATACGGAAGTGGAGCTGTTCAGATTGCCAAATTGCTGGAATTTCATCGAGTTGATTATTTAGCTGTTGCTTATGCCGATGAAGGTGTTGAGCTGCGCGAAGCTGGAGTAAACATGCCCATTATGGTTGTTAGTCCAGAGATGAAAGGTTTTGAGCAAATGATTATTCACAGGCTCGAACCAGAGGTTTTCAGCTTTAAAATTTTAGAATCCTTCTCTAGACATTTAAAAAATATAGAACCTGAATTATTGCCATTCCCAATTCACATCAAGTTAGATACAGGAATGCATCGTTTGGGTTTTGAAGAAAGTGAATTAGAGGAATTGGCTTACGAATTAAAGTCGATACCCGAGATTGAAGTCAAGTCGATATTCTCGCACCTTGCCGGTAGTGAGGACCCTATGCATGATGATTTCACTCAACGTCAAATTCGCAAATTTGATAACATGGCTGATATTTTAAGCAACGCATTAGGATATCAACCCATGAAACACATACTGAATACATCTGGAATCAGTAGACATACCAATGGCCAATACGACATGGCTCGTTTAGGGATTGGTTTATACGGTATTGGAAGTAATGTGCAAGAAGACCAAAACTTGCTGCCCGTTATTTCATTCAAAAGTGAAATCATTCAAACAAGATTGGTTCCAGCTGGAGATAGTATTGGGTACGGACGAAGAGAAGTAACTACCAAGCCAACAAAAATTGGAATTATCTCGTTGGGTTATGCTGATGGATTGAGTCGCATGCTTGGTAACCGAAATAGTTACTTGCTGGTGAATGGTCAAAAAGCACCGATAGTTGGAAATGTATGCATGGATTTATGCATGGTTGATCTTACTGGAATTGATGCTGAAGTTGGTGCCGAAGTAGAAGTATTTGGCGAAAACAGAAGTGTTCGTTCTTTTGCAAACGATTTACACACTATTCCATACGAAGTGTTTGCTTCCACTCCTGCCCGAGTAAAACGCATTTATTTTCAAGAGTAATGACACCCATTTCAGCGGTTATAATCACATACAACGAAGAAAAAAACATTGGTCGGTGTCTTGAATCACTTCAAGGAATTGCTGATGATGTGGTAGTGGTTGACTCTTTCTCTATAGATAAAACCCGTGAAATTTGTGAGGCTCATGGAACTCGATTTGTTGAGCACGCATTTGATGGACACATCGAGCAAAAAAACTGGGCCATTACTCAAGCAAAATATCCACATGTTCTTTCACTTGATGCAGATGAATGCTTGAGTGAAGAATTAAAAAAAAGTATTCTATCTGCTAAAGAAAATTGGACTGCAGATGGTTATTCCATGAACCGATTGACCAGTTATTGTGGAACTTGGATTAAACATGGAAACTGGTATCCTCTTTGTGAAGTTGAATTTATATTTTTTCGTTTGGAATTAGCACTTGGGCACCATTTATTAATACCACTACTAATTTCAATAAATTGAATGGTTGAGTATTGTCTTTTTCCTTTTTGATAGTCCTGATAAAAGCTAGATAATGAAGTACTTGCAACGAATTCTGGTTCTTTCCAAACATGAAAACTTCCTTCTGTCCTTCCAACATCAAAATAACCAAGAGTTAAAACTTCATACCAAAAACGATCAAAACCATTTAAAGATTTTAATTTTTGATTTAACAACTCCTTTGATTTAGGTTTTGCACGAACATTAAATTTAGAAATATCTCGGGAATATAAATCATAGTATAATGCTTCTATTTGTTTTGAATCGTTTATTGAATCATAAAGTGAATAAAAATATTTATGATTTCCTTGATGTTCATTTGAAATATTTAAAAAAAAAAGTCTA
>CAJWSQ010000271.1 GCA_913045895.1 uncultured Flavobacteriales bacterium
AAATTCATACTAATTCGTGCTAATTAAGTTTTATTAGTGAGCTAATAAACAGTTTGGTTAAAAATTTAGATGAAAACAGGCATTCTGAGTGGATTGATATTCATAACTTTAGGGTTGTGAAGTATGGTTCTCAACTTCACATTGACGCTCACCTTACTGTTCCGTGGTATTATCAAGTAAGCGAAATGCATGAAGAAGTGGATGCGCTAAATGATCAGGTAAATACCATTTGTGGCTCTGAAGTAGAAATGTTTGTTCACGTAGATCCCTGTAACGAGGATTCATGTGCCATCTGCACCCTATCTAATTGTAAAGAACGAAAACAAAAATTTAGTCGGATTATAGAGTGGAATCTCAGTAACATCACAAAAAACCAAAAACATCAATTAAAACAAGTGACCCATGAAAAAATTGATCCTTAGCGTAGTACTAATAGGTACTGTTTTTTATGCCTGTAAGCATGATCCAGAAGATATGCCAACTCCCTCAGGTAACAATCCCATTGATACTACTACAACAGACACCACCATTACTGATACTACGATTACAGATACCACAATTGTTGATACCCTTTCTCCAGTAGGGCCATGTGGAGATACTTCAAATATTACTTTTTCTGGGTACGTTGATTCAGTATTAACTGCAAAATGTAAAGGTTGCCACAACAATTCAGGAGCTTCAGGTGGAGTTTCATTTAGTACCTATAATGCAGTTATCACTCAAGTAAACAACGGTAAGCTTTTATCATCTATTAAACGAGATGGCGGAGCATCGCCAATGCCACAAGGTCAACCCAAGTTAGATAGCTGTGTTATTGTGAAAATTGAAAAATGGATTACAGATGGTGCACCAAATAACTAAAGCAGTTGGCTTATTGTGTTTTTGGGGAATAGTATCAACTTCTTGTTATTACGACAATGAAGAAGATCTCTATCCACAATCTTTTGAGTGCGATACTACAGCAATTACATATGATGGGAAGGTTGGAGCCATAATCAATCAAAATTGTGCAACTAGCGGCTGTCACGATGGAATTTCGGGAGCCATTTCATTAACAAATTATGGTGCTGTAAAAGCCATTGTTGATAATGGAAAACTAGAAAACAGAGTATTGATTTCTAGAGATATGCCTCCAACTGGAAATCTAACATACTGTGAATACCAACAATTGGAAATTTGGCTCTCAAAAGGAGCTCCAGAAACCGAATAAGCGATGAAAAAAATCATATTTCCAATAGTCTCAGTGGTGCTTGTAGCGGCTGCAATTGGCTATTACATGTTTAACAAACCTCACAGAGATGTAGCCTCCGAAAGAGCTATTTACACCTTTGAAGATCAACAGTTAAATCAGCTGTTATCTAAGAATTTTGATTCAGCTTTTAGTGTGATGGGCGACCAACCCATTGAGGTTTCAGGCGAGATAAAAAGCATTGAAGGAGATCACAACAATCTAATTGTTTTGAATGGAGTAGTAGTTCAGCTTCAAGATAATCAACCAGCTGTGCTTATTGGTGATCATGTAACTATCAAAGCCCGATTAACAGGTTTTGACGACTTATTTATGGAAGCAAAACTAGATCAAGGAACTATTCAACCTAAAAACGAATAATCATGAGACTTTTAATCCTATCATTAATAATTACACTTTCATCTACCTTAAATGCCCAATCAAAATGGTTTACCCGCAGTGGGCAAATCAAGTTTTATTCCTCTACACCTGTAGAAGATATTGAGGCGATTAATAATTCTGTTTCTAGCGTATTGGATCAAGCAACAGGAAATATTCAGTTCTCTGCAGAAATCAAATCGTTTGTGTTTGAGAAAGCTTTGATGCAAGAGCATTTCAACGAAAACTACATGGAGAGTGATGAATACCCTCAAGCTAAGTTCGCTGGGAAAATCACTAATATGAATGAAGTAGATTGGTCTACGCCTGGCGATTATGAAGTGATGATTGAAGGAAAGCTAACCATTCACGGAGAAACTCAAGAAGTAAAAGTGAAAGGTACATTTAGAGTTGTTGATGCGTCAAGTTTAAAGGCCAAAGCCGAGTTTAAAGTTAAGCCAGAAGATTACAAAATCAGTATTCCAGATATCGTTCGTGAGAAAATTGCCAAAGAAATTTCTGTAACAGTTAACATGGAATATAAACCTTTAAAACGATGAAGAAATCACTTCTTTTCACGCTGTTTTTGGGGTTGATAATACCAAATGTTCAAGCTCAAGAGGACTTGCTTTCGCTCTTAGAAAATGATTCAACACCCGATAGCACTGTTGTATACACTGAGGCTAGTTTTAAAACTACGCGAGTAGTCAATTCACATTCTTTAGAAAATACGGCTCCTGGAGTATTAGATTTTAAAATCAATCACAGATTTGGTGAAATCAATACAGGTGGATATGAAATGTTTGGTCTAGATCAAGCTTCTATGCGTTTGGGGTTTGATTACGGTGTTACCGAGCGCTTAATGGTTGGTATCGGACGGAGTACATGGAATAAGACTTACGATGGATTTGTTAAGTACAAAGTGCTGAGACAAAGTTCTGGCTTCAAAAAAATGCCTGTTACCTTAATTTGGTTTTCGGGGATGTATGTGAACTCATTGAAGTGGGCCGAGCCTGATCGCGAAAACTATTTCTCTTCACGACTTGACTACGCACATCAGCTAATTATTGGTAGAAAATTCACTGAGGGTTTATCGTTGCAACTCATGCCATCAATGGTTCACAGAAATTTGGTTGAAAATACAGATGTGAGTAATGATGTGTTTTCTATTGGAGTGGCTGGTCGCCAAAAAATTACGAAGCGAGTATCTGTAAATGCAGAATACTATTATGTTTTGCCAGATCAAATTCAGGATATTTACACGAACTCTCTTTCAATAGGAGTTGATATTGAAACTGGCGGACACGTATTCCAATTGATGGTAACCAATTCAACTGCAATGACTGAGAATGGGTTTATTGCGGCCAACACCGGAGACTGGTTAGATGGTGATATCCGATTTGGTTTTAACATCTCCCGAGTATTCACTTTGGTTAAGCCAAAAGAGTTGAAAGAGACAGGCTCTGATTGGTAAATGAAAAGATATATTTGTGCCCATGAATTGGCGATCAGCTATTCCTAACGGATTAACTTTAGGGAACCTCCTCATGGGCTGTTTGGGGATTATTGCAGCTTTCAATGGCGAAATGCTTTGGAGTTCATATGCGATTCTCATAGCAGCAGTGTTCGATTTTTTTGATGGATTTGCTGCTCGTATGCTTGGCGTTAGTGGAGAGCTAGGAAAGCAATTAGACTCACTGGCTGATGCAGTTACGTTTGGCGTATTGCCAGGAATGCTGCTTTTTCATTGGATTAGTATTTCACTTGGAGATTATTATGTGCCAGTTACACAGCGTGATCCACTTCATTTAGCTATGGAAATGGTTGCGATGGTGGTTCCATTGATGGCTATTTTACGTTTGGCCATTTTCAATATCGATACCAATCAATCAGATCAATTTATAGGAATGCCAACGCCAGCAATGGCTTTGTTTGTTCGTGGGCCACGGAATCGCTAAGGGAGTGGTACGAGAAGGCGTGCTGGGGTTGGGAGGCGGCGGCGGCGCGGACAAAGGCAGAAGCGCAAACGCGATAAATCTAAGGGCCCAGATAAATCTACCATA
>CAJWSQ010000272.1 GCA_913045895.1 uncultured Flavobacteriales bacterium
TTGCTAATGGATTTAATGTTCAGGGTGATACGAATTATTGTATTGGAGATTCCACAGAGCTAAATGCAGGTTCTTGGTTTGATACATATTTGTGGTCAACATCAGAAACCACACCTTCCATTTTTGTTGATTCAGGAGCATACGTGGTAACTGTAACATTAGATACTTGTACACATGTTTCAGATACCATTCGAGTTGTTCAATATCCAGCAGTACATCCTCAAATACAGGGTGACACAATCATGTGTTATGGTGATAATAACAGTTTGTTAGTCACTGGTTCATATACTGGTTATCAGTGGAGTATTGGAGGAGTAGGAGCTATAACTGTTATTGATACAGGTGGTGTCTATTATGTTACAGCTACTGATTTATTTGGTTGCGGTTTGGTTGATTCCATTGATGTAGAAACATATCCTATTCCAACACCAACAATATCGGGAGATACAGCATACTGTTTCAACAGTTCGGTTACATTAACCACTCAGACATATCCAAGGTATTTATGGAGTAACAGTGAAGTTACCCAAGCTATTTCTGCTACTTCTGGTACATATGATGTTCGAGTTTGGGACACGAATAATTGTTCGGCTGTTTCACCTCCATTTGTAGTTTATCAGGGTTCTCCTCAAGCAGTTGTATTGGGTGACACCATTGGTTGTCAAGATGAGGTATTTAGTTTGTCAACGCCTTTCATTGGCGATTTAACGTGGAGTACGGGTGATACAACAGATACCATATCGGTGAGTGGAACAGGAGCGTATTCGTTAACGGTTACAGATGAATATGGATGTATCGATTCAACCACGTTCTCAATTTCAAGTTATCCGAATCCAGTAGCTCAATTTGTTGTTGATCCAGAGATACAATCTGCAGCTGATATGCCAGTTGATTTTACAGATCAATCTTCGATCGTAGGAGGCTCAATTATTAGTTGGACTTGGGATTTTGGAGATAATGACTCTTCAACGGATCAAAATCCAACTCACGAATATTCTGAAGACAATACATATAATGTTCAATTAATTGTTGAGTCTGATAGTGGATGTTTTGACACAGCAACTGTAAGCTATATCATCAGAAGTGAGGTAATTGCATTCAATGTGATTACACCAAATGGAGATGGGATAAATGATCTTTTAGAATTCAGTAGCTTGTTGAGATACCCAGGTTCTACTTTACAAATCTTCAATCGTTGGGGGGAATTGGTTTATACTGATGATAACTATCAGAATAACTGGGATGGAAGATTTATGAGTGATGGGGTGTATTACTACGTCCTTGAAGTTGGAGGAACGGGTGAAATATTCAAAGGACACTTCACCCTTCTCAAATAATTTAAACAGCTTTTAAACTCAAATCTACTCCTACACTAGAGTGAGTTAATGCTCCAACTGAAATATAATCTACTCCACAAAGTGCATATTCTCTAACGGTATCAAGTGTAATTCCACCACTAGATTCAGTTTCGTATTTATCGCCAATTAGTTTAACTGCAGTGCGTGTATCTTCGTAATTGAAATTATCAAGCATAATTCTATCGCATTTACCAACTCGAAGAATTTCTTCTACTTCGTTTAGGTCGCGAGCTTCAATTTCAACTTTTAGTGGTTTGTTTTTGGCCGCTAAATAAGATTCAACTTTATTCAATGCAGCCTCAATTCCACCAGCAAAATCAATGTGGTTATCTTTAATCATAACCATATCATACAAGCCCATTCTATGGTTTACACCACCTCCAATTTTTACAGCTTCTTTTTGAAAGAGTCTGAAGTTTGGAGTTGTTTTTCGGGTGTCAAGAATTTTAGCTTTAGTTCCTTCACATAACTTTACGTACTCTTTGGTAAGCGTTGCAATACCACTCATGCGCTGCATTATGTTTAAAGCTAAACGCTCTGCCTGAAGAATTTTTTGACTGCTTCCCGAAATGTAAAATGCGATGTCACCAACTTTCATTTCATCACCATCTTTCATCTTCCATTCCAGTTCGAATGTAGGATCAACTTGATGAAACACTTCTTTGGCCATCTCCATTCCGGCTAATACACCATTTTCTTTTACCAATAATTTCGCTTTCCCTTCAGCTTCAGCAGGAATACAAGCTAGGGCACTGTGATCTCCGTCTCCAATGTCTTCTTGAAGTGCAAGACGGATAAGTTCAGAAGTAGTCATTTTAGATTACTCGTTATCTATCATTAATTGTTGAATAAGCTCTTTTCCATTTACATTCTTGTAATAGAAAGAAACTCTAAAATTGCCATTTTCAGTTTCCAAACTTCCTATGATGAACTCTTCTCCCGAAGAAGATTTGCCTTCATGGATAATGTGGAATTGAGTAGGCTTATTTTTTAAGAAAAAGTTGTTCAAGATAACTTCTGCATCGGCTTTCGAAAACAAATCATCTTGGTCTAAAATGGTCATGTCTGTATTTGAGTTAAATACAGATACCAAACTTTTGGCATCACCCACTTTTAAACTAGAAGAAGCCTTGTCTTTAGCTTGTGCAAAGCTGGCTATAGAAAACAACAAACTCAAAAATAACAGGTAGTGTTTTTTCATTACTCCTACATTTGGAGTGACTAAGGTAACAAACATCACTCCAATTTCACATTATGGCTATTAAAATACTTGCCATCGGAAAAACAAATAAAGGCTTTACGCTAGACGGGTTGAATGAATATTTGGGTAGGCTTAAGCGATATATTCCATTTCAGTGGAAAGAAGTTCCTGATATTAAAAGATCAAATAAAACAACTCAGCAGGAGATAAAACAGCGTGAGGCAGAAATTATACTCAAAGAGGTTTCACCAACAACATTTTTAATTTTATTGGATGAAAAAGGTAAGCAGTTTACATCAGAAAAATTTGCCAATTATTTGGAAAAGAAGATGGTAAATGAACCCGATATTTTGTTTGTAATTGGTGGTGCCTATGGGTTTGATCAATCTGTTTATGATAGATCAAATGAAAAGCTATCACTTTCAGAAATGACCTTTTCTCACCAAATGGTTCGGATGTTTTTTGTTGAGCAGATTTACAGAGCATTTACTATAATAAAAGGTGAACCATATCACCACAGTTAAGCTGGCTTGTTAGCTTATTTATTGTACTTTTAGCGCACCTTAAACTTCGCAATGCTCCGTAACTTTTTAGTTGATCTAAATAAGCCGAGGCCAACCCAACCAGCTAATGCTCCTAGGCCTTCGACAGAACCTCAATTTCAGGTTCCTGCAAGTGATGATGGCATCAACTTTAAAAAGCTATTGTCTGAGATTACCCGTTTGTGGTATCTGGTAGTTATCGGTGTTGCCATCTCATTGGGTGTTGCCTACGTGATTAATAAGTTTGCGGTTCCTGAATACAGCACATTCTCTCATTTTCATATTTCAAGCGAAAACAATCCTTTATCGGGTGTTGATTTAGTTATTGATCCAATCGGTGGAGGTAAAAAATCAAATGGGTCTGTAGATAAGTTAATTGCCGTTTTAAAATCGAGAAAACACAATGAAAAGGTTATTGATCGACTTAACTTAGATATTTCATATTTCAGTAACTCAGGATTTGTACCTCTTGATATCTACAAGTCAAGTCCGTTTGAAGTGATTGTAGATACGCTTTCTAATGAT
>CAJWSQ010000273.1 GCA_913045895.1 uncultured Flavobacteriales bacterium
TTTTTAATCAAATTTTTAACAGACAAAACAGAAAATATATATATATGCTCATTGTGACTAGGATTTATTGATTTATTACAACATTAACATTCTCTCGTGTGCTGCTTGTGCTATCTTTGCGCTCGCTATCAACATACACACGACAAACGTTGCTTGGACAATAGTCCCCAAAAATCATGGACATATGGGGACGCCAAAAAAAGCATATGCGACCTAAAGGCGTGCAAAATTTGAAATCATCCTCCTCGAGCAGCTCCACTACCTCTGCCAAGAAACAAGCTACCGACACGTTTTCTCTCCAGCAAGCAACGTTAACTGCACTTCGGGGTATCACTCTAATTGTTCATGTGCACAACTGCAGCTTCCCCATTTCGTGTGGAGAAGGAAAACAGACAGTCAAATGGCTTGCCATTACTGCTGCGCGCAGGTATGGTGCCGAGGCACCCAGTGGCAGAGTGCGACATCGCGAGACGTACCACAGCGGAAGAAGACCAAGACCGGACACTCAGGGACGTCCGAGCAGTCCCGAGTTCACACCAACGGACAACGACTTTGCAAGAAATTTGCCCAGGTACCCACAATTTGGTGTGACAGATGAAACAACGGGTCAGATACTCCGCCGCGTTGACGGCGTGGGTGGCACGTACCGGAGAGGATCACTCTCACCAATTCGTGTTGCATCACCAAAAAGAAGAAGGAGAATTACTGCGATGATTGCAATTTCAGCTCCTCCGGGCATCCACAATAATGTACCTAACATAGTGGTTAATTTAAGACCACAAAAGTAGTAAAATACATACACGACAAAGTTTTATCGTGCATTGTATAACCAGTAACTTGGATCTAAAGTTTCAGCAGATTGACCTTTTCTAATTTCAAACTGAATTTCGGTCTTATCTCCATCTGTTCTAATTCGGCCTAAAGCCTGTTTTGTTGATACCTGATCGCCTTTAGAAACGAACACGTCATCCAAGTTTCCATATACCGTTAAGTAATCACCATGGCGCACAATAACCGCTTTACCAGCACCTGGTATCACAATAACAGACGACACTTCACCTTCAAAAACTGCTCGTGCCTGTGAGTTTGGTTCAGTGCTAATGGTTACTCCGTTGTTTCTCACTTTTAACTGAGTAAGAACTGGATGTGCATGTACTCCATAACCCTGCGTGATAACTCCTTTTTCAACTGGCCAAGGCAATTTAGATTTATTGGTAGTAAAATTAGCGGCTAGTGCTTTAGCTTCTGGTGTTAATTCCCACTTACCACCTTTAGATGATGTTCCAGCTTCAGCACGAGCTTTACGCATTTCTTCTTCAATGGCACGCTCAATGGCTCTTTGTAATGCCAATTGCTCCTTCTCGCGCTGTTTAATTTGTTTCTTGAGCTCTTTCTCTTTTGATTGAAGCTCGCTGTAAACTTGGTTTTGCTGCGCTTTTTCAGAAGCTAACTTTTCACGCTCGCCACCTAAAGACTCAATTAATTTGAGTTTCTCTTCTTTTTTGGCCAACAACTTTTCATTTTCTAAACGCAGGTTTTCTTCCATACGCTTAATGTTCTCAGCCTGTCTTTTGCGGTACTCTGTATACTCTTGCAAATACTTCAAACGCTTGTATGCTTGATTGAAATCATCTGCTGCAAAAACATACATCACCTTTTCGTAGTTGCTTCTGTTCTTGTATGCAAATCGAATTAATTCAGCGTATTCATCTTTAAGATTCTCGATATCTTCTTCAAGCTGTTCAATTTGCTTGGTGTTATCTTCCATTTCTTCATCTAACAATGAAGTTTCAGTACGAATGGTAGATATCAACTCCTCACGTTCATTGATTTTTTGATTGAGGATAACCAATTGATTCAGACTTTTCTTTTTGTCTTTAGCTGTTTCTTCAAGCAGTTTGTTTTTGTAAGCAATCTCTTTCTTTAGATTACTTTTTTTGCTCTCAAGCTCTTGTCGTTTACTTTGCTGACTGAAAGCTGAAAAACACAATCCCAAAAGGAGAGTAAGGAAGGAAATATGTTTAATCAAGAGCTTCATACTTATCACTGATCTTAAAAGGGAAATTTTCTTCTTGGTTGATTTCAAACCTATAATACTCGGCTGAAATATGAGCCATTTGATTAGAAGTAATTGTTGCATTCATATTGTGAGCAACTTGATATCCTTCTTCTTCTGAAAACGAAGTATACTCAACAACTGCCGATTGATTGTAACGCAAATCCATGATCCCTAATTTCACAATTCGGTATAAATCTGGACTTATCCAATTGCTAAAAACCAGCTCATCATCACCTTTGTAGCTCTTTTCTCTAAGCTTTTTAAGTTTGGATTTGCGGTATGAGCTCAGCAAATAATAATTATTGTCGTTAGATCGCTTTACCTTATCCATTTCATCTAAACCCACACTATTCCCCAATAAAATGGCTTGCATGGTTTTAAAATCGATATCCACACTCAGCTTTTCGTTGATGAAATCATAACTTCCAGCAAAGTACTTTTTATCCATTCGGTTGATGAAAAACAAACTATCAGGAGTTGCTAAAATACGAGCGGCTTCATAGCTGTATGCAGTAACTGAAATCCAAATAACACTATCTGGACGCATACGCACATTCATTTTAAATGAGTTGGATTTTTCACCAGACTTCACTTTTGCGGTAGCTTTAAAACTGAGTGTTTTAGGAAGAAATTCGTTTTCCTGAATTTTCTCAACCAATTGATTGGTTTTCTTATTCAAATCAGGGCGAATGATATCTCCCAAATCTTTAGAAGACTTGCATCCCGATAAAAAAACTAATGCTAAGGAAAGTAGCGATATGAAGGGCCTAAAAATTCGCATTAACTTACTCTACGTATTTACCAGAAGTGATTTTCTCGTCTATTTTATCTGAAACACCCCCAGCAATTTTAGCTGCTTTCCACTTTTCAATGGCGAGGTCTGTTTCATTGAGTTTCGATAAAATATCACCGTAGTGCTCTAGAATTTCGCCCATTCCCTGACCACCATATTGAAGCGCTTGTTCTATGTACTCTTTGGCAGAAGAATAATTCTCCATCTGGAAAAGTACCCAAGCATGTGTATCAAGATAAGTGGCGTTGTTAGGGTTTCTACGAACGACCTCGTATGACATCTTCTGAGCTAAATCAAGATTCTCTTTTCTTAAGCTCAAAAAGTATGAGTAGTTGTTTAATACGTAATCGTTTTCAGGGTTGATTTTCAACGCTCGTTCGTAGTTCATCCAAGCTTGTTGAAACTTGTTTAAGTTATAATAAGCGTCACCCAAGTTGGATAAAAATTGAGACTGCATAGCTGGATTATCAACCACTAAGCCCTGACCTTGTTCCAATGCAAAAGCAGCTTCTTTATACTCTTCTTTTTGAAGGTGAGACAGACCGTTGAATAAATACACCATAGGTTGATTTGGGAACAACTCCATAGCTTGCTCACTATCCTTGATCATTGATTCAACATCTTGCAACTCACTGTTGATGTACAAAAGCTGATTCCAAACCAAGTATTTACTGTTATCAAGCTCAATAGATTTGTAATACATCTCTC
>CAJWSQ010000274.1 GCA_913045895.1 uncultured Flavobacteriales bacterium
TTTCCAATCGACTTGTATTCATGAACAATCATCTGTAAAATAGCATATACCATTTCTCGATCTGCCTTGTTTGTCAGCAAATTCCCTGTTTTACGCCTCGGATGATGAAGCAATTGCTCCAACTCCTTTCCCCAAGCATCTGGTTTAGGCATATCCAACTGCTTGGTAACATATTGGTTTTGAAACTTAAAAAATATAAATCGAGTGCGACTTTCTAGCTTAAAAGAATGCGTATCCTCTGGCCCAAGCAAATACAAATCACCTGGCTCATACGGAAAACTTTTGCCGTTTAAACAATGTTTCCCCTCTCCTTTTACAATATAAATTAGCTCATAATAGGTGTGATTATGCACAGGATGATGCCACTTATCTACCTCAAAATCACTCACAACCAACTCATCAAACTGTCTATACCTCTTTGTCATGCTTTTATACTGGAATCTAATAGATATGTACAACAACACATCTAGCTATCACTTGTTCTTTGTACCAACAAATAAATTTTAGAAATACTTTTTTATTTCATTCATGAACAAAGCATTTATTGCATTAGCCATTGGTGGTTTTGGCATCGGACTTACAGAATTTGTAATCATGGGGATTTTACCCGAAGTTGCTGATGCTATTGACATTACCATTCCACAAGCCGGACATTTTATTGCTGCTTACGCATTAGGCGTTGTGGTGGGAGCACCTTTATTTACGGCTATTGGCGGTAAAATCCCAGCTCAAAAAGCACTACTAGCCCTCATGGTTTGGTTCACAGTTTTCAATACTGTTTCTGCTTTGGCTGATAGCTACTGGTTTTTATTGGTTTCTCGATTTTTAGCAGGACTTCCACACGGAGCCTTCTTTGGAATTGGAGCTGTGGTTGCTTCTAAACTGGCCAAACCAGGAAAAACGGCCCAAGCCATTTCAATCATGTTTAGCGGATTAACCATTGCCAATGTTTTGGGCGTTCCATTCGGAACTTATTTAAGCCAGCATTTCAATTGGAACTTCGCCTTTTACATGGTTGGAATTATTGGAATTCTAGCCGTACTGGCAAACGCATTCTGGATGCCCTCTTTAGAGTCAACATCCAACCAAGGAATTCGAGAAGAAATGAAAATCTTTAAGAAAGCAGAACTATGGTTGGTCATACTATTAACAACAATTGGAACTGGCGGCTTTTTCGCATGGTACAGCTACATCGCCCCACTAATAACAGATGTTGCAGGACACGATAAAGAAGTGGTTTCATATGCCATGATAATAGCAGGCTTAGGAATGACGGTAGGGAATTTACTTGGAGCTAGATTAGCCGACAAACTATCACCCATCAATGCCTCTGCACTCATGCTTGGAGTTATGGCGTTAGTTCTAATACTCAACACATTTTTAGCAAGTAATCCCGTTTTGGTTTTGGTGATGACATTCATCATTGGTGTGGTCGCATTTTGCATTGTAACTCCTGTTCAACTAACCATGATAAACACAGCTAAAGGATCAGAAATGATGGGATCGTCAGTAAATCAAAGTGCTTTCAACATGGGAAATGCTTCTGGTGCCTATTTAGCTGGATTACCTATTGTTGCAGGAATGGGATACACCTCAGCCGATTGGGTTGGTGCAGTTATGGCTGCATCAGGCGTGGTAGTAGCACTCGTGATTATGCAATTAAGAAAACAACAATCAAAAAATACAGCTTATGAACTTGAAAAAGCTAGGTAAAACAGATATCCAAACAGCTCCTATTGTTTTTGGAGGTAATGTGTTTGACTGGACGATTGATGAAGAACAATCTTTCAAAATTTTAGATGCTTTTGTTGAAGCTGGATTCAACACCATTGATACAGCTGATGTATATTCTCGTTGGGCTGATGGCAACGAAGGTGGTGAATCTGAAATTATCATTGGTAAGTGGATGAAAGCACGCGGAAATCGCAATCAAATAAACATCATTACCAAAGTAGGTTCTGACATGGGACAAGGTCAAATCGACATCAGTGAAAACTACATTTTATCAGCAGTAGACAAATCATTGAAGCGCTTACAAGTAGAGCAAATCGATTTGTATTTAACCCACTGGGATGATGATAAAACCCCAGTTGAGGAAACTTTAGGAGCTTATCAAAAATTGATTGAAGCGGGGAAAGTAAGAAACATTGGAGCGAGTAATTTATCGCCAGATCGCTTACAAGCATCACTTGATGCTAGCAAAAATCATGGATTACCAGAATACGCTGTTTTCCAGCCAGAATACAACTTATTTGACCGAGAAGGTTACGAAAAAGGAGTTTCTGACATCTGTGTAAATAATGGTTTAGGCGTAATTACTTATTTCTCTTTAGCAAGTGGTTTCCTGACCGGGAAATACCTTTCAGAAGCTGATCTGAGCAAAAGTCAGCGCGGTGGTGGAATCAAAAAATATTTAACCGACCGTGGTTTTAATATTTTGAAAGCTTTGGATACTGTTGCCAATAAACACGGCATTTCACAAGCTGGTGTTGCATTGGCATGGTTAATTGCTCAAGACAATGTTACTGCTCCTATTGCTAGTGCAACCAAAGCTGTGCATTTACAAGCATTTACTGAAGCTGCAAACACCAATTTTGACGTTGAAGATTTAACGCTTTTAAATGAGACTTCGGCTTACTAAAATCGCGTTGCGATCATTAAAATTAGAAGCACTGACAACCAAAAATTTGAGTTATGGATCTATTGCTGTTTTCGAACCTCTAACGCAACAACAACTTGGTATTTGTTACCTCACATTATCTATCTTGTGTTTAACAGGAATTTTCATGTGGATTATATCCATAAAAAAATCAGATCAATTCGAATTGAAACAGGTTTAATCTCAACTCTATCACAACATAAAAAGCAAAAAGCTCGGCCATTACTGACCGAGCTTTTTTATATGTAAAAAACAGGAAATACTTATTTCGCTAACGACTCTTCCATGATTTTTTCGACCACTTCAGGATTCAACAATGTTGAGATATCTCCCAAGTTTGATGTGTCGTTACACGCAATCTTTCTCAAGATTCTACGCATGATTTTACCAGAACGCGTTTTCGGTAAACCAACAGTAAATTGAATTTTATCCAACTTAGCAATTGGTCCGATGTGCTCGGTAATCATTTGGTTGATCTCTTTTCTCAAGTTATCGTGATTACGAGATTCACCAGTTTCTTTCAATGTAATGTAACCGTAAAGTGCATTACCCTTGATGTCGTGAGGGAATCCTACAATTGCCGATTCAGCAACTGCTGGGTGCTCATTGATTGCATCCTCAATTGGAGCAGTTCCTAAATTGTGACCAGATACAATGATTACATCATCTACACGACCCGTAATACGCATATAACCAACAGCATCTCTACGAGCTCCATCACCCGTGAAATACATGTTTTCGTATGCCGAGAAATACGTGTCTTTGTATCGATTGTGATCACCCCAAATGGTTCTTGCGATTGATGGCCAAGGGAATTTAACCGCTAAACGTCCTTCTACTTGGTTCCCTTTAATTTCTTCTCCTTTTTCATCCATCAATACTGGTTGAATACCTGGTA
>CAJWSQ010000275.1 GCA_913045895.1 uncultured Flavobacteriales bacterium
TGGTGCTCATCTTCAAGAAATGCTCAAGACAATTGACAGTATTGCATTTCACCGAATGGATGAGCGATTGGTAGAGTATTTAGATAAAACCGTTGAAGCCTTGGGCTCAAACATGATACATTATACACATCAAGAAATTGCAACTGAGTTGAATACTTCACGTGAAGTTGTAAGTCGATTACTGAAGCAGTTGGAGAAAAGAGGTGTAGTTAAATTAGCTCGTAATCAAATTTAAGTACTGGGTGATTAGATTGGTATTAGAGGAATGATCGGTTCCTCTTTTTTTGGTGAAAACATATATAGAAAACCATATGTGATTAATGTCACTTGAAACGCGGTTTCGCCCCTCTACTTTTGTATCATCAAAATATTCAAAAACCAAATTAAGACAATCTCAAAATGGAAGTACTAGTTATCATCGGATACATTTCGGCACTACTCATAGGTATATCACTTGGCCTCATTGGTGGTGGTGGATCAATTTTAACTGTTCCGGTGCTGGTTTATCTAATAGGAGAAGATCCGGTAACGGCAACAGCGTATTCGTTATTCATTGTAGGTGCTTCTAGTTTAGTAGGTACGGGTACTTATTTTAAGAAGGGATTAGTTAACGTTAAAACGGCTGTTATTTTTGGTATTCCATCAATTATTGCGGTTTATTCAACGCGTAAATTCTTAGTTCCAGCCATTCCTGATGAGTTATTCACCATGGGTAGCTTTGTGTTTACTAAAGACATTGGAATTATGGTGTTGTTTGCTGTATTGATGATTGCTGCATCAATCAGTATGATTCGCGGTAGAAAAGAGCCTGAAGGAGATATGCCTGAAGAACAAAAGTTCAACATTCCACTTATTCTTTTAGAAGGTGCCTTAGTTGGAACTTTAACTGGATTAGTTGGAGCAGGCGGTGGATTTTTAATTATCCCAGCATTGGTGGTATTATCTAAACTTCCAATGAAGCAAGCTGTTGGTACATCGTTGTTGATTATCGCAGCAAAATCACTAATAGGGTTTACGGGAGATATGTCAAACATGGATGTAAACTGGCCATTCTTACTGGTATTCACATCTATTTCAATAGGTGGTATCTTTGTAGGAAGTGCCTTGTCAAATAAAATTTCTGGAGCCAAATTAAAACCAGCATTTGGATGGTTCGTATTGGTTATGGGAGTTTATATCTTAGGAAGATCATTAATTTAATTATAGTCTATTAATCAAGTTGTTATATAAATAAGGAGAAAGAATCATGAAAGTAGAACAGATTTATACAGGATGTCTTGCAGAGGCAGCATATTATATCGAGAGTAAAGGTGAAGCAGTAATCATTGATCCGCTTCGCGAAACGGAACCATATATTGCTAAAGCTGATGCAGACGGAGCTAAAATTAAGTATGTTTTAGAAACGCACTTCCATGCTGATTTCGTTTCTGGTCACTTAGATTTAGCAAAGAAAACGGGAGCTGATATCGTATTTGGTCCAAACGCAAAACCAAATTATGATGCACATATCGCTACAGATGGTGAAGAATTAAAAGTAGGTGATGCAACCATTAAAGTATTGCACACACCAGGTCACACCATGGAGTCTACAACTTATTTGTTGAAAGATGAAAGTGGTAAAGACTACGCTATCTTCTCTGGTGATACTTTATTCATTGGTGATGTTGGTCGCCCAGATTTAGCTGTAAAAACAGATTTAACGCAAGAAGATTTAGCAGCTCACTTATACGATTCATTACACAACAAAATCATGCCTTTGGCAAATGATGTAATCGTATATCCTGGTCACGGTGCAGGTTCTGCTTGTGGTAAAAACATGAGTAAAGAAACCTTCGATACATTGGGTCACCAAAAAGAAGTGAACTACGCACTTCAAGAAATGACTAAAGAGGAGTTTGTGAAACAAGTAACAGATGGTTTAGTGCCGCCTCCACAATACTTCCCTAAAAATGCGGTAATGAACAAAATGGGTTACGATAGCTTCGATGAAGTTCTATCAAACGGTAACCAGCCTTTAGATCCAGATACATTTGAAGATGTGGTTAACGCTCACGGAGCTTTGATGCTTGACGTTCGCAATCCAAATGAATTTGTAAAAGGATTTGTTCCTAACTCGATTTCAATTGGTTTAGATGGAAGTTTCGCTGTTTGGGTTGGAACATTAATTCCAGACTTAAAACAACCAATCGTTTTAATTACAGATGAAGGTCGCGAAGAAGAAACAGTTACACGTTTAGCTCGCGTAGGTTACGATAACACATTAGGTTACTTAAAAGGTGGTATCGAAGCTTGGAAAGCAGCAGGTAAAGAAATCGATACAATTGAAAGTATTTCAGCTGAAACTTTTGCTACCAAGTACAACAACAATGAAGTACCTAAAGTAGTAGACGTTCGTAAAAATTCTGAATACCAATCGCAACATGTTAATGGAGATCATGTATTGAACATTCCATTAGATTTCATCAACAGTAAAATGGAAGAATTCCCTAAAGAAGAAACCATGTTTATGCACTGTGCTGGTGGATATCGTTCAGTAATTGCAGCTTCAATCTTGAAATCTCGCGGTTACGATAACATGGTAAACATTGAAGGTGGATTTAAAGCCATTGAAGAAGGTAAGTTGTTACCTGTTTCAGAATATGTTTGTCCAAGCACATTACTGTAATGTTTAACCTATTCAAAAAGAAAAGAAAGATGTTTGATAATATCAATGCAGCCGTTTTCGAACGCGAAATAGAAGGTAATCCAGATGCGATTTTACTAGATGTTAGAACTCCAGATGAGTTTAACTCTGGGCATCTACCAAAAGCTTTAAATGTGGATATCAACGATCCATCATTTATGGAAGAAATCGAAAAACTAGACAAGTCTAAGCAGTATTTAGTGTATTGCCGAAGCGGTGCTAGAAGCTACAACGCCTGCAATATCATGTCTAACAACGGCTTCGGTAAAGTAGCCAACATGATGGGCGGAATCATCTCTTGGAGAGGTGAGGTAGTTGTAGGATAAAGAGTAAATGTTTTGTGGTAGGAGCTGAAGGCCAGAGACCGTTCTCGTAAGATAGGTATTGTGCTTTTCATGATGGTAGGATTAGGTTTAGGGTTTCTACATCAACTTATGAGTTTGGCGCTCAGCCTTCAGTTATTTTAAAATCACTTGGATTATGAAGATATTAATACCGGTAGACTTTACCGAATTATCTGACTTTGCTTTGGGTATTGTGCAAAATCTAGCTCATTATGTAGATTTAAATGTACACTTCATTCACGTGCTAAAAGCACCAGATGATCACATGCCAGGTGAAGACGGATGTGTTTCACTGTCTAAAGACGATCAAGAAAAAGTGGATGCTGCAAGAGAGCAAATCTTGGTGCAAATTCACTGTCCATAAACATTTTTCATGTAGCTAATTTTGAATTCTATCTCTCACTTCTAAAAGATTGCCTCCTGATCTGTCAAAAAGTAAACGAACTTACAATTTTCTGAAAAAATTATGTACCGTAAAGTCGCGAGTTCTAACACGTCTCGT
>CAJWSQ010000276.1 GCA_913045895.1 uncultured Flavobacteriales bacterium
TGTTGATCGTTAGAATGAGCTGTAGTCTCAAGGCGTTCTTTTTGCCTCATTTTATTTTTTTTTCCCAAGCCACATCCGTCCGTCTGAAACCTGAGGGTTCTCTTAGCACTGTACTCTCTCACAAAGTCCTCCGTGTAGGTGATGCAGGAGGATAGCCGGTCCTCGAGCTCCTTCTCAGTTGTCACCTCTGTCACCTCATCTTGCTCCGTATGGTATAGCCTGCCGTTGGCGTCGTTGCTGTAGAAGCTACCGCAGCCTGGCGAGAAATAATTGGTTATGTTTGGATACCACACTAGTTACCAAGTGTTAGTAAAATGGAGAAGTTTTGTCTGAAGTGGAATGAATTTGAAGCAAATATCAGGGAGTCATTCAAGACACTGAGAGAAGAAGAAAGACTGTTTGATGTTACTCTTGCTACTGAAGATGGGCAACACATACAAGCTCATAAGATGGTTCTGTCAGCTGGAAGTAATTTCTTCCGTGATATCTTGTATTACGGTGAATTTCCATCAATGCTTCAGTGGATTGTGACGGTTCTTATCTCTGTTACCTCTTTACTGATTGGAGTTTTTGTATTCAGAAGACTTGAACCAGGATTTGTCTCAAACTATTAATACTATTCAAATTGACATTACAAAGAGATATAGCAATTGAGGCGAAAGATTTACATGTTAGCTTCCTCATCCAGAAACATGGTATCAATAATTTCAAAGACTTTTTGTTTTCAATGGGAATTAGTAAACCCTTTGAACGAAAGCAGGTTTTAAAAGGTCTTGATCTTGAGATTTACAAAGGTGAATGTTTTGGTGTGATGGGGCGTAACGGTTCTGGAAAAAGTACTTTTTTAAGAACTGTTGCTGGCATTATGCCTGTAGAGAAAGGTGAGTTGCATGTTAATGGAAAAGTTGCCCCTATGATGGCACTTGGTGTTGGGTTTGAGCCAGAACTTACTGGTTTTGAAAACATCAAATTGCTTGGTGTTATGATGGGCAAAACTCGAAAGCAAATTGCTAATTCTGTTGATGTTATACAAGAGTTTTCGGAGCTTACCACAGACGAATTAGAAATGCAGGTGAAAAGATATTCTGCTGGAATGATGGCTAGATTAGCCTTTTCAATAACAGTGGCAGATACACCTGATATACTAATAGTTGACGAAGCTCTATCAGTTGGTGATATTGGATTCAGAGAGAAGTCTGCCAATAGGATAACTGAAATCCAAAATTCAGACGCCACAATTGTATATGTAAGCCATAACCTCAATGAATTAAGAAGGATTTGTACTAGAGGTTGCTACCTTGAAAATGGTAAAGTGGCTCTGGTTGGAGATATAGAAGATGTGATTTCATTGTATCTTGAGAAGAACACAAAGCGTAGAACCTTCCAAAAATCAAATTAAAGTGGCAGAGAATAATGCCTTTAAAGAAAAGGTTGATTTCATTAAGCTTCAACTAGAAAATGCAGATCTAACCCCGTACAGAGCATTGGTGTTTTTTTTCTCTGTTAAAGGGCAAAAGCGTATTTGGAAATTCTTTGCAAAGGCTTTTAAGTATGTGTTGCGGGTTGTTTTTAAGCTCAAAGTAAAATCTGATTATCAGCTTTGGATGCATAAATACATGCCCAAAGAGAAAGATTTTAAACGATGGACTAAAACTCAAGCATCGTTTACTAATAGACCGCTTGTATCAGTCATTCTACCTGTTTATAACCCCGATATAGAGTATCTTAAACAGGCTGTTGAATCTGTTAAAAATCAAGTGTATGATAATTGGCAGCTATGTGTTTCAGATGATTACTCTTCAAGCGAAGAAGTATTAGAATACCTAAAAAAGATACAAGACGATTCAAGGATAAAAGTTGTATTTAGAACTGAAAATGGACACATTTCCAAAGCCTCAAATGATGCACTAGATATAGCAACAGGTGAATATATTTTGTTTTTAGATCATGATGATTTCTTAACAAAAGACTGCTTATTCCATTTTGTCAACGAGCTTCAATCTAACCCCGAAATTGATTTTATGTATGCAGATGAAGATAAATTCAATTCTGCAGAAAATATTTACGAGCAACCATACTTTAAACCCAATTGGTCTCCAGATACATTAGAATCACGCAATTATATCTTACATCCTGTTTTTGTAAAGAGGTCTTTGATTGATGAGGTAGAAGTGTTTTCTGTTGGTTTAGAAGGTGCACAAGATTACGATTTGGTTCTCCGATTAACAGAAAAGGCAAAGTTCATTAAGCATATTCCTAATGTGTTGTATCACTGGAGAATTCATGAACAAAGCACGGCAGGCAATTCTTCTGCAAAAGACTATGCTTTTCAAGCTCAAAGAACGGTGTTGCAAAATGCCTTCAATCGTAGAGGTATCGATGCACAGGTTGAGCAAGACCAAGTTTGGCCAGGGGTGTTTCATCCCAGATATACTCTCAAAAGTGAACCCAAGGTTTCAGTTATTATTCCTGCTAGAAACAAAGCAGACATAACCGAATTGTGTTTAAAAACGCTTTTTGAAGGAACCAGCTATTCCAATTTTGATGTTTTAGTTCTGAGCAACAACAGTGATGAAGCTGATTTTTTTGAACTGCTAGATTCTTATAAAGAGAGATATCCAAATAGATTCAACTGGGTTGAACAGAATTATCCATTCAATTACTCGAAACTCGTAAACGAAGGGTTTAAGTTGGTTAATGGAGAGCTTATATTACACCTGAATAATGACATTGAAATAATTCACCCAGATTGGATGGAAAGAATGGTTGAACAAGCCATCAGGCCTGAAATTGGAGCAGTGGGAGCCATGCTTTATTATCCCAATCAACTTATTCAGCATGCAGGTGTTATTATTGGGTTAGGTGGTCCAGCTGGTCATGCTTTTGTAGGAATTCCTGAAGAACGTGGCGGGCCTTATTATCAACTTGTTGCCAATAATAATTACAGTGCCGTAACAGGTGCTTGCTTGATGATTCATAGAGATAAGTACATCGAAGTAGGAGGGTTTGAAGAAGAGCAAGTTGTTGAATTCAACGACATTGATTTTTGCCTCAAGCTACTAGAGAAAGGTTATAGGAACTTGTATTTATCTAAAGTAAAATTGATTCACCATGAATCTATTTCAAGGGGGCATCCACATCGTGATAAAAAAACTTACGCTCAGCATTTAAAAGATGTGGGTAGATTTAATAAATTGTGGGATAAGTATATTAAAAATGACCCTTACTACAATCCTAACTTAACTAGATCTTACGTTGATTATAGACCACGAGAATGATAGAAAGAGTAAAAAACAAAATCAAGAAAGAGCTAAACTTAATGAAAGGTAGTTTTCTTTCAATTGAATCTCCATCTCAAAATCAGCGTGTAGATACACCGTTTCTCAAAATTTCTGGATTTGTAGTAGATCAAGAGGATATTGATATTGACGCTGTACAGATTTCTATAGAAGGCAAGTCTTATTCCGTATATGAA
>CAJWSQ010000277.1 GCA_913045895.1 uncultured Flavobacteriales bacterium
TTTGGGGGAAGTATCCGTGATAACATCGCATATGGAAATCCATTAGCTACTGATGAAGAAATCAAAGAAGCTGCTAGAAAAGCCAATGCTTTTGATTTCATCGAAAAATTCCCTGAAGGATTTGAAACCCTAGTTGGAGAACGTGGTGTTCAACTTTCTGGTGGTCAACGTCAACGTATTGCAATTGCTCGTGCCGTATTGAAAAATCCAAGTATTTTAATCTTAGATGAAGCTACATCTGCTCTAGATTCCGAATCAGAAAAATTGGTTCAAGATGCGCTGGATGAATTGATGCAAGGGCGTACATCCATTGTTATTGCACACCGATTATCAACTATTCGTAAAGCCAATAAAATTCTAGTAATGCAAGATGGACAGATTGTAGAATCTGGTTCGCACAACGATTTAGTGAATGTAGATAACGGAATCTATAGAAACCTAAGCGCTTTACAGCTTGAAGTGAATTAACGAGGCACGTAAATTACTTGCTTCGTTTCGAAAAAGGGTTCTTCAAAAAAATCGGGAATGGCATAAGAACTATAAGGTTTCTTTAGTTCTTCCATCTCTTCTGTCAAATCGCCACCTTTTAGATAAAGCACACCATTTGATAGATCGTTGAAGTTCTCCTCTTCAAACTTTTGCTGAATCCATTGCCAAAAAGGTTTCATTCTGGTTACCGCTCTTGAAACCACAAAATGGAAATTTTCATCAACTGATTCTGCTCTTCCATGAGTAGCTCGCACATTTTCTAATCCCAAAGCCTCAGCAACCTCTCGAACAACTTTAATTTTCTTTCCGATAGAATCTACCAAATGAAAATCAACTTCTGGAAATAAAATAGCCAACGGAATTCCAGGAAATCCACCACCAGTTCCAACATCTAAAACTCGAGTTTCAGGTTTAAAAGCCATCACTTTAGCAATTGCCAAAGAGTGTAACACATGACGGATATAAAACTCATCCATATCTTTTCTTGAAATCACATTAATTTGTGCATTCCAATGCTGATACAATTCTCCCAACTTTTCAATTTGACTCAATTGAACATCGGTGAGGTTTGGAAAGTATTTCGATATGATTGATGCGTTACTCATGGCTGCAAAATTAATAGGAAGATTATCCTTTCAATCAGATAAGTGTTTTTTATGCATACAAACACAAAATAAGCCTTACATATTTGTTTTTCAGGTTTTTATTCTTGATTCTGAACGATAGTTTTAATTTTAACCAAATTTCTATACCAATAACTCATGACTAAAACCAAAAGCCGCTTATTGAATCAAAACTCCTTTCATAGGTTTTTACCCCGTATAAAATTCGATCCACTTTTATATTCATTAATGGCTTCCTTCATCACTTTAATGGGAGAAGGCATCCAAGCACAAACCTATAATACTTTTTACGATAACAATACCACTTTAAAACCCATTGCATCAGAAATTGATAGCTTGGGCAACTTGTGGATAGTTGGAGGAGACCCTGTTCCTTTTGTAGCTAAACTAGATAGTAATGGAAACGAATTGCTTTATAAAGTATTTAGTTGGTTTCCAGTAACAGAATCTAAAGATGGCTATTTAGATGATATTGTAATTACTCCTATGGGTGAAATTTGGGTTACTGGCTATCATACAGATCCACTTTCATTCATCATGCAATTGGATGAGAATGGTGATACGTTATATTATAACAAATTGCCGCATGCAAATGAACACTCAGAAAAATCTAGATGGTTGCTGGCCTCAGGAAATCAAGTATATGCAATTTGCTCATACTCAACTAATCAAGCTGAAAATGTTGATACATATATACATGCAATAGGTGTAGGGGATAATAAATTGTATATAAATGAAATAGTTCATTTTGATGATTGGTATATGAGCCGTAGTTGGTATATGGGGATTTATGTAGATGAGCCCATGTATAACATTATTGGAGACCCTATTATTTCATTACAGAGGTATTCAACAGGCTTAGAGTTTTCACAAGTGTTATTGAATGAAAATTATGTAACTATGATTGATGATAGTGTACCTAATTTTTGTTTAACAGAATTTCAAGAAGGTTACATAGGTATTGAAAGTGATAAACCTGTTTGGTATCGTCATTTTTTGGTAAGGCAAAATTCAAATTACAACCTGTTAGACAGTCTTGAAATTAAAAGGTATTCAGGCCAAAATGACTATAGTAATTCATCAGGTATACAAGATGTTATACCTACTAATTTCTATGGTGTAGTCGCTGTCGTAAACACAACTGATGATAGTATAAAAAAGATAGAAGCTTTACAAATCAATCCAGATAATTTTGAGATAACTGATTCAATTGCATTTGATTTTGAAAACAGTAAAGATTATGTAGATGATTTAGCCATTAGAGACCATTGGATTTATGGTATTCAAACTCATTATGGCGGATATTCAGGTATACGAGTACATCGTATTTATCTACCAAAGCTTGAAACTACAACATCATTTTACTTATCAAACAAAAGCAAAGCAATGGTTCCTGAAAGTTTAGGCTTTACAGTTTATCCCAATCCAACTGAAGATATCATAAATGTAAACTTCAGCGAGATAAAAACAGGTAAACTCAAATTGTATAGCCTAACTGGTGCATTAGTTATGGAGAGAGCTATACAAAATTCAAGCTACCAACTGGATGTGTCTTTTTTACCACAAGGGGTATATGTACTGCAAATGCAATCTGAGAATCAAAACATGAGCAAAAAGATTGTTGTTAAATAAAAAAAGAGGCCATTTTCAATTATTGAAAATGGCCTCTTTTTAATATTTCAATGATGATTAAAACGTTCCTTGTGAACCTACCATCATTTGATTCAACATTCCTTTTGCACGGTGCAATCTAGCTTTTACTGTTCCTAATGGAATGCTCAATTGCTCGGCAATTTCTTCGTAACTCAACTCTTCAAAATAACGAAGCTCAATTAAGTTTCTGTATGCATCTTTCAATTTAGATACATACTCTCTTACAATATCAGCTCGCTCTTTTTTCTGTAGTGTTTCTTCAGGAGTTAAATCATCAGATTCAACTTGAATTCTCACTTCACCTTCATCATAGTCATAAGACTCATCAATTGAAGTTGTTTTAAGTTTACGTTTTCTTAAATAGTCAATGGTGTGGTTAATTGTAACCCTTTTCAACCAAGTGCTAAAAGCAAAGATTGGCTCGTAAGTATGTAATTGTGTAAATGCTTTTGTCAAAACCTCCATCGCCAAATCTTTCGCGATTTCCTCGTCTTTGATTCGGGTGTATATTTCTACATATACTGATAGGTAGTGTTTATCCATTAAAGCTTGATAAGCCTTTTGATCTCCTTTTATTGCTTGTTGTATAAGGGCGTAATCTTGGGATTGCTTGACATTTGTTTTCATCTTTTCCACTCGTTTGATTTAGATAAAACATTCATAAAAACGAGAACAGGATAAAAAATCATATAAAAAGG
>CAJWSQ010000278.1 GCA_913045895.1 uncultured Flavobacteriales bacterium
CTACCTTACGATATTTGTAATATACCGGCAGAACCGATATTCACAAAGCTTCCAGGATGGAAAACTGATTTGACTCAATTGAAGTCTGAATCTGAATTTCCTGAAAACTTAAAAGCATACATCGCTTTTGTAGAAAAAGAAGTTGGAGTATCAGTTGATATTGTTTCTACCGGTCCAGATCGTGAACAAACAATTATACGTGACTAATATTCTATCACATAACAAAATCATTAGGCAGGCTCTCATATTGTTGAGCCTGCCTATTTTTTGGTTCCTTACACTGAACCATTCTTTAGCGCAAGACACAAATAATAAAACCGAATCACTCAATAAGGGTGAAATTCAACCGTCTAATGCGCAAAACAAGCCCAAAAAGATCAAATTGCTCAACGCAGAGGAATTGATTTACGATGAGGAATCCAATAAGGATGTTCGTAAACTTTTGGGAGATGTTCGATTCAAACACGATGATGTGTTGATGTATTGCGATAGTGCATATCTCTTTACTTTAGAAAACAAACTCTACGCTTACTCTAACGTGCGTATTATTAGAGGCGACTCACTTGAACTTACTGGCGATTCACTTAAATATTACGGTGACACCAAGTTTGCCGAATTAAGAGGCGATATTACCGCCACTACTCCAACCCAACAATTGATTACCTCTTACTTGGATTATGATATTGGTAACAACATTGTTTATTATGCTGGTGGTGGTGTAATTACTGATACCGAAAATAACCAGAAACTCCGCAGTGATAGAGGTACTTACGTAGTTAATGAAAGTACCTATTACTTTAAAACCAACGTTGATATTCAAGATTCTAATTTCCGAATAGTATCAGATACCTTACAATACAATACGTCAACAGAATTGGCCACTTTCTTTGGCCCCACACACATTTACGATGACTCTACAGATATTTATTGTGAAAGTGGATTTTACGATCGATTGAACAAGAAGTCTGTTTTTACTAAAAATGCCTATATCCAAGACAAAGAGCAAATCTTAAGAGGAGATAGTATTCTTTACGATCAAAATATAGGGTTTGGTGAGTTCTTCAATAATGTATCAATTGAAGATACTATCAATAAAGTAACTGTTGCTGGAGATTACGGATACTACAATGAGGTAGACTCCTCTTCTATGGTTACTGGTCATACTCTAATGACTCAGATATTTACTGATGATACTTTGTATTTACATGCTGATACACTTTTAGCATTTAACGATAGCTTGAGTAAAAAAGCTATTGCTGCTTATCATCACGTTCAATTTTACAAACCTGATTTACAAGGTAAATGTGATTCTTTAACTATGTATCAAGGAGATTCATTGTTGAAGATGTTTCATGATCCTGTTTTGTGGAATGGAGCTAGTCAAATTACAGGTGAGCATATTTTCATTAAAACATACGATGGCATAATTGAGAAAATGTACATCGATGAAGACGCATTGATCATTTCTAAAAACGATACAGCTCCTGAAGCTGATACTATTTACGATTTCAATCAGATTCAAGGTAGAGAGTTAACAGCTTTCTTTAGAGATAATGAGATCTTTAAAATAAACGTTGAAGGAAATGGTCAAACCATTTATTATGCTGAAGAGGAAGATGGTTCTGTATTTGGTTTAAACAGATTAGACTGCTCAAACATGACCTTATACATAGTAGAGAGTAAAATCAAAGATATCCGCTTTTATGTAAAACCAAGCGGTGTACTTCATCCACTGAAAGAGTTAACCAATGATATTCGCTATTTCCGCTATTTCAAATGGCGAGAAGAAGAACAACCTAAAGTGATGGAAGATATATTCAACTGGAAACCCACCACTGAAGGGATGGGTATTCCAATTGTAAATTGAGTTTATCTAAGTAATTGAGCGTGCCAGCTGTTTGTTACAGTGGTTTCCCAATTAGCGTCTAATTCGGCTTTCTTTTGAATCAAGTTGTTGAAAACAACTGTATCAGCATTGAGCTTGCCTTCTGCTAATTGATCTTTAAAATCGATCATTGGAAGTGATACAACATCATCTCCACTTTTATATACAATCGTAGTTCTATTGAAAAAATCGGTGTTGAATTCAGCAGATAATGCCTTCATAATCTTAACCGATGAATCAATACTACATCCACTAGCATATTGTTGATCTTCATCAACAGCTAAAATGATAAAACGATTGTATCGGATTGCATATCCAGCTTGTAGCTTTTTACCGTGTGTGTTCCACTCGCCCATAAACACATCAAATTCTTGCATGCATCTATCCAGTTCAGCATCGGTTAATTCACGATCTGCTTGGTAAATCCAAAGGCGGCTTGTTTCAGGCAATTCTGCCCATCCGGTTGATTGTATTGCTACGTTAACCATAATCTTATAAGTCTGCAGCGTTAGCTATTAATTCTGCAATATCATATACGGCAACTTCACCTTCTTTGTTGAAGTTTTTAACGCCATCTGTCATCATTGTATTACAGAATGGACATCCTGTTGCAATAACATTTGAACCCGTAGCTAATGCTTCTTCTGTTCTTTCTATATTAACTTCTTTGTCACCTTTTTCTGCTTCTTTAAACATTTGAGCACCACCTGCTCCACAGCAAAAACCACGATCTTTGCAGCGCTTCATTTCGGTAAGCTCAACATCTAATTTAGAAAGCAACTCACGAGGAGCTTCATATACATCGTTAGCACGACCTAGGTAACAAGGATCGTGAAACACAATTTTCTTTCCTTTAAAGTTTCCACCTTCAACACCAATTTTACCATCTTTCAATAGTTTATTGATGAATTGTGTATGGTGTACAACTTTGTAATTCCCACCTAATTCAGGATACTCATTTTTAAGGGTATTGAAACAGTGCGGACAAGTTGTAACGATGTTTTTTACTTCGTAAGCATTCAGAACTTCAACGTTCATCATAGCTTGCATTTGAAATAAAAACTCGTTACCAGCACGTTTTGCAGGATCACCAGTACAAGCCTCTTCTGTTCCTAAAACAGCAAACTTGATATTGGCTTTATTTAAAATCTGAGCAAATGCTTTGGTGATTTTTTTAGCTCTATCATCAAAACTTCCAGCACATCCCACCCAAAACAAAACGTCAGGTGTTTCTCCAGAAGCCATCATTTCGGCCATAGTTGGCACAACAAGTGTGTTATTCTCCATTTTCTCCTTCTTCAAAAACTTGAATAGTTACTTCTTTCTCCACTAACTCCGAGAAATTCCCGGTATATCTTGTAGCTCTTACTAAGTGATTGTCAATCCAATGGTAATTTCCACCACGCGGTTTACCCATTAGCAAACCGTGGTATTTAAAACCATGTTCATTTAACCACTTTTCAGTAACCTCACGATGATCTTCAGTTCGTGAAGTAAAGAACGTTATGATGTGCCCCTCATCATACCATTTATTTAATCGGTGCAA
>CAJWSQ010000279.1 GCA_913045895.1 uncultured Flavobacteriales bacterium
TAGATGTGGTATTCTTTTCCAATTTCGTTTCACCTGTCTTGTTGTTTTGTAATTTGGTCTTTTTTGTTGTGTAATTTTTTTTCGTGTATCCAATATTAACATTCTTGTCTTCAATGGAAGACATTTCAATTTGTATTTCTGGATCATATGGATTCTCAAGTGTAAAACCAACACTTTCCTGTTTTCTTCTTTGTAGTTTTTCATATATTTTTTTACCACATGCGTTACATTTATCTTGTTGCTTGTAATAAATAAAACCTGTAACTGCAGCTACAACAGCTACAATATTTAAAGCACCAATAAATATAGATAAAGCATTGCACCATCCTAGCTCACCACCTTTTCCATCTTCACATCTAGGATGTGTGTTAAATACTGTACCAGCCCATAATGTCATCCATGTTGCTGCTAAAGTTACCACTTCCAAAAAATGTAACAATATGTGCTTTCCAAACGGTTGAATCAAACATGTCAGTACGATCACGACAAACATTACATACGCCGTCAAATGAACTTGCATTTCACCCAATGCACCACCAAACACACCAATGACACCTGCCACTGGCTGTCCATCTCTTCTCTCATGAAACTCTGCCAGCACACGATCAAGAATTGGTTCTATCTCTTCCTGCTCCACATTAACAGCGTCAATCACAATCGCAGTAGATAATGATGTAGTTTCTGCAGCAGTTTCGGTGGCAGTAGTAGAAGCGGCAGCAGAAGCGGAGTCGGTGATATCCTCTGTGATGATTGGTGCTGTTGTTTTCAGATTCTTTTTATTCTCTTCTCCCGTCTTTTGCTCTTGAAAATTTATGTCAAACCAAATCTTTGTAGGCAATAAAGTTTCTTCATGTTTGTCCTGCGCTGCGTTTAATTCTTCTAGTTCTCCTGCTACCTCTTCCTCCTCCTCCTCCTCTTCATCTTCCTCCTCTTCCTCCTCCTCTGGTCCTCGTTCCGGTCCCGTATCGGTGTCTGATTTAGTGCAAGCCAACAGTGAGCTGTCACGTGATCGTGGTGCGCGCAAGAAACCAGCATCATGGACCGATGCTGCCACGGTCAAGACATTTGCAGAGACTGCGAGTAAGACACCACACAAGAGCAGCGCCAAGGGAATCTTGTCTCTCCGTGTTCATCCGACGGAGTCCATTGTTCTTTCCGGCGGTGTCGACGGTCAGGGAAAGGTGAGTTATTTATTTTTTTTTATTTTCAATTGGCTAATTTTAATTTCTATTCAATCACTATTCATATAATAAATTCGTCAGTAAATTGTTAAAAAACAATAGATAAATCTATTCCTTGCTCTTCGTTGGCCATTCTTGAGCACCTTCTTAGCTTCTCAATAGTGTCACGATCTTGGACAGATAATTAAGAAATACGTCCTTAAATCTACTCTCTCATAGCATCGATCAAATGTGGAGTTGCTCCATCTTGATTAAATCCTGCATCTGAGAATTCATTAGCTTTTTGAACAATTTACAAGAATTCTTGATAGTTGACAGCTGTATCGAGACTTGTGGTGTACTGCTGAACGATACTCATAACTTGAGACGCTTATAAAGTTCCTTTGGTGATTTCAAATAATACGTTTACAAAGTCGTCCTTTCTAACAATCCCTTGTTGGTTTTGATCAATGCTTCTGAATTGGTTTAACAATTGACTATAGATGTCTTTTGGAGATTGAATTATTTTCTTGAGAGCATCGAAAGATTCTTAGTTCTTAAAAATAGCCTCATCTTTTGGAATACCTTGATTAATCATTGGATTGCCTGCATCTTGAAACTGCAATCTTGGTTGGTTAATCATTTGAGATGGCATCGCTTGATTAACTGCAGCCATACCCTTCAAACTTGGTCTTCCAAAGTGATGTCTTTTCTTTCCGATGAAATCCATTGGTGGCTCATCCTCAGTGTAATACATACTAACATGACCAAGTTCAGATCCCATGTTGATTGAGTTTTGAGAAGCAGATGCTCTTCCTTTGAGAACATTTTAGGTATTTTCTTGGCAATCTTAATTGATATTATGATCACTTAGATGTTATCCACAGAAAGCGCAAACAAGCTCGAATTTCTTAAGTTCATTGCCATATCTGTCTACTAAACGTGCCCATTCATTCATCTCATTTCTAGTCTCTTTATCGAATTCATCTTGGAAATAGTCATATTTCTTCTTTAATTCTTGGGATAATTTCCAAATGACATCATCTTTAAACTTCAAAAGCTTTCTTTACTCTTCGTAGTGATCCATAAGTACCCTTCTTTCGGCTAATTCTCTTGGTAAGTCATTTGGTAAGATTTCAATTTCAACTTTAAAGTGTTTTGTAACGGCATATTCGATGTTATCGTTTAATTGACTATATTTGTGCAGAAAATGAAGATGGTCAGGGCCGAACGCTTGCAAACCCATTTCAACAACTTATTAGCCCGGAACTTCGTTTTAGTCACCTGAAGCAATTTCCTCCATCGTCATAAGTATCTCATCTATCCTTGTGATATCTTTTTAAACTTCAGCTATATCATGTTGCAATACAGCAAGTTTGACACCCTCAGCTGACCGCAATCTTTCCATTATAGCCGCATATTCATTTCTAATATCTTTTTCTATAACTCCTTTAACAGCTTTAATTTCATCAAGTCTATGATCAAGCCTTACAATTTACCCGATCAATTGGGCTCTTTTTGGAACGAGAGATTAATGGATGTTTTTGTTGACAGCGTCGAATCTGTATCTAAAAGCTTCTTCAATCGAAGAAATTCTATGCAACTATGTATTATGAGGGCCCATTACTGTGCAATCGTAACAGATTAATTCTTCGCAACTGTCACAAAAGTATCTTAGAGGCTACTTATGTAACAAGCATATTTTCTTCCTGTCTAATATTTAGTTCTACCATGGCTTTAAAGGTTGACCGCCCATTAAGCCATTGCCAATATTTGGAGGTTGTTGTAACCCTGGTCCACCACCAATCGGCATCGTTTGGTTTCCTAGATTTTATTCTTGGATTTCCATGTTTGATTTTAATTCGACGTCTAAGTCAAGTTTGGAGGCAGATGCATTAAGATCATCCTTCTTCTTGCTCTTTGAAGATTTGGCATCCTTGTCTTTGTCCTTTTTACTATCTTTCTTAGAGTCTTTCTTGGATGCTTTGTCACTCTTGCTTGGTGATAAAGACTTCTCACTCTTTTTATCTGATTTCACTGACTTGCTACCTTTGTCCTTTGAAGACTTTTTGTCATCAGTCTTTTTACTTTTTGAATCAGATTTCTTTTCGGATTTTTTATCAGACTTCTTATCTTTAGATTTTGAAGACATCTTGGATTTATTATCACTTGGCATTTTGAAGTTTCAAAGTTTTAATTTTATTTTTTGAATTATATTTTCAAATATTCTATCTTTTCATTTCAGAGGGGTTTTGGGGTTTTGGGG
>CAJWSQ010000280.1 GCA_913045895.1 uncultured Flavobacteriales bacterium
TCCTATCATGCTTAATTCAGGCCATATGGAATCAACAGGCTAAAGATTTATGAGTAATGGATTAACTTCGAGCGAACTCGGCGGGCACTCTGGCAGTTGGGCTTACAACACTGGCGACAGGGCCCAGAAGCATCACAAAAGTCATAAACATTCTAAATCTATGAATAAGGCTGAGTTAGAAAAAGTAATACCTGATTCTTATAATCAAGATGGGGCTTGTGGATGTTATTTTCTTGGACAAAAAACCCTTATTATTTCTGAAACAACATTCTTTGATCTTTTAAATGAGTATGAAGGTGCACAGAAATAAAATGTTTTCCTTTGGAATTATTTTTATATTTCATGATGCCACTTAAAGGTTCATAACAATTATAAGGCTTTGTTTGATTAAAATAAAACCTCAAACTCAATTCTAAAAATAAAAAAAATAATGTGACAATGATTAAGTTATAGTAAAAAAACTTTAGACCCTTCATCTAGTCTAACTTAAATTTATCTTTGTAGTTTTTAATCAGTTCTGGATTTTGATTTTCTTTTTTCAAAATATGTTTCGAAACGTGGAAACAACGGATTGTGACCTAAAATATATTTGATGTCGGTTGCTAAAAGCTCTTGATGTTGTTGTTCGTGGTTGATGCCAATCAACAGAATGTCTTCTAATTCTTTGGAAATAGAATTCTTTAAGACCTGCTGCATGGCTTGGTTTACATGCTTTCGGTATTTGTAAACTTCATCAACAGTTGGTCGGCTTAAATTACCTCGATCTGTTCTTAGAACGCGCTGGCCAACAGTTTCATAATAACTGTTGAATATGAAATTGAAATCCGGATGAAAGACCTTGTAGTTGGGTAAATGTGGAATTAATATGAAGGTTTCGAAAAACCAAGTGGTGTGACCCAAATGCCATTTGGGCGGACTTACATCAACAACTGGTTGAACTACGTAATCTTCTGTTTTTAAAGACTTGCAAAGCAATTCAGTGCGTTCTCTTACTTCGTTGTAAAGTGAAATCATAGACTAGGGTTGATTATTTTACTTGCCACAAAACATCAGTGAACCACTGTTTAGAATCGTAGTTATGAGATATGGGTTCAAATCCAGTTTTCTCAGCCAAATTACGAATATCAGCTAATGAAAATTTTCGGGATACTTCCATGAAAATGGGTTCGTATTTCTTGAAAGAAATTTCTTCATCACCCAGCTGAACAGTTTGATCTTGTTGGCTAATTAAAAAGCTTTTGCAAGCACCTGTTTGAGGGTTGTAAGTTGGGTAGTGTACAAATTGATTTAGCTCAAAATCGGCATGTAATTCATCATTCATTCTTTGAAGTAAATTCAAATTGAATTGAGCCGTATATCCTGTACTATCATTGTATGCTTGAAGTATTGTTTGCGGATCTTTTTTAAGATCAAACCCAATTAAAACCAAGTCTTTTGGAGATAGCATACTTGATAGTTTTGAGCAAAATGCAATAGCATCTTCGTATACCATATTCCCGATGTTTGAACCGAGAAATAAAACAACTTTTCTTTGATTTGATCGATCGCAAATGCGTTTTAGAGCATCAAAATAATCTCCATTTTCTGGTTTTATTTTCAGCTCAGGAATATCTTGACTTAATCGATCTTCTAAGACCGAAAGAATATGTTCTGAGATATCAATAGGTGAGTAGGTGAACGGAGCATTCTTATCTGTTAGGTATTGCAGTAAATGTTTTGTTTTTGAACCATCACCGGCTCCTAGCTCAATCAATTCAAATGGCTCGCTGTTTTGTAGAAAAGGCTCAGCCAATTGCTCTGTTTTATTTTTAAAGATGTCCATTTCACTGCGTGTGAGGTAGTAATCATCACAGTGCATGATTTTTTGGAAAAGGACATCACCTACAGCATTGTAAAAATATTTAGATGGAAGTGTTTTTTCAGATTGAGTTAAACCATTAATCACATCATTGAGAAATGTATCGTGATTTTCGGTTTCCTGATCTATATCGTTGATTTGGGATTTCATCATTCGTGTTTTGTGAGCAAACATTTTCTGTTAATGAAAGTGTTTTAAGGGGATTATGTTCATTAGAAATGTCATCTAATTTAAAAAGAAAGCCGACCATCAGAATAGATAATCGGCTTACATTGAAATTGAAAGAATAAATCTTAGTGTGGCATTTTAATAATTGCCTTGATGGTTGTTCCTTTTTCAGAATCTTCAACCGCTTGATTAAATTCATCAAACTCGTAATATTTCACCAACTTATCGAATGGGAATAAACCAGCTTTGTACAAACGAATTAATCTTGGGATGTAATCATCAGGTGTGCTATCTCCTTCGTTTACAAATGAGATTGATTTACCACCTTGAATAACGTTAGCATCTAATTCCAATTTATCAGCAGCAACAATTACAATAGCCATGTGTCCCATTGTTCTTACAGCTCCCATGGCATCGCTAATCACGTTGTTTCTACCAGTAGTATCAAAACCGTACATTACACCATCAGGGTTTATTTCTGATCTAACGAATTCGGTTAAACTTTGATTTTTACTGTTTACAGTATGTGTAGCACCTAATTCTTTGGCCAATTCCAAACGATTATCGTGGATATCAGCAGCAATAATGGTTGTGCATCCTGCTAGTTTTGCAGCCATAATGGCACTTAATCCAACTGCACCAACGCCTACAACAAGAATGCTATCTCCAGGGCCTGCTTTTAAGAAATTAAGAACAGTTCCGCTTCCTGTTTGAATTCCACAACCCAGTGGGCCTAATAACTCAAGTGGAATGTCTTTATCTACCTTAACAACATTATTTTCTTTTACTAAAGAGAAGTTGGCAAAAGAAGATTGTCCGAAGAATCCAGCTCCCATTTCTTTTCCTTCATGATTGTGGTAAGGGCAAGTTCCGTCAGTTGGATGTCCACCAAAATTCAATTCCATGAAGTTTAAACAGTAAGAAGGGTGACCTTTCACACAGTTTTCGCATTCGCCACAACTAGCTGGAGCCATAACTACGTGATCTCCTTCAGCAACTTTAGTAACTGCGTTTCCAGTTTTAACAACTACTCCAGAACCTTCGTGTCCAAATACGGCTGGTTTAGGAAATGGAAAAAACTCATCGCGCATGATTAAATCAGTGTGACATAATCCTGTAGCTACAATTTTTACTAGGATGTCGTTTGGCCCTAATTCGGTATCTAATTTGATATTTTCTAAGTCGAACTTAGCTCTCGGTTCGTTTATTACCGCTGCTTTAGCTTCCATATATTTTACTTTGAATGATTCTATTATTTGTAACAACAAAGCAAAGTATATGTTGGTACATGTATTAGGATAATCTTCCTAAATGTTTGACACTTTTCTCCAGACAGCGTTAAATAGTTCTTAAATAAAAAAGGTACTGTTTATAAAAACAAGCCAAAAGACTAAA
>CAJWSQ010000281.1 GCA_913045895.1 uncultured Flavobacteriales bacterium
AATGTCTACATTCACAAGTTTTGTTTAGATTTATACATCAAAGAAATCAAAGAAAGGTAAGTATTCAAGCAGAATATTTTGTTTTGTTTTGGATATCACGTGCAAATTAACCCAATCTTATCAACCAACGACTCAAAACGTCAAATACAAATTGTTTGAATCGATTAAAGTCATTCTCATCCGTCACAGCCAAATACAACAGTTCCAAACATTCTTCACACGACAACGCATCAACGCATATCCAAAACACTTTTCCCACCAAACTTAATCCCTCATTCCTACAAACGTATTACATTACGTATCACCTCCACTATCACTACCATGAGCAGTTTTACTGGAGAAACAAAATTGTCACCCATGGCTGAAAACGTTACTATGCCAATGTTTTATACAAATGTTTTACCACCTTCTATGAATCTACCGAATGAATGTTTCACTGAAAGTGTAGATTTAACAAAAAAAGGAATTGAAAGAAATAAGTTCAACCAACACACAGGAGATGAAGCAAATCCATTTACATGCAAATGTGAAAGAGTAAAATCATACAATCTTGGCATCTGTGCCGATTGTGAGGCAGATCTTGGACCAATACGTTTGGCAGAAGAACAACGACGTGCACAAGATGTTAAAGACGAAGATGCTGCTTTTTTTGGTAATAGTACTACAACAACAACAGAAGAAAAAGTAGATCCTGTCAAAGAACGAAGAGAAAAAAGAAAAAGAGCTACTCAAAGCGCTTGAGGCTGGTATAGCAAGTGGATTTGTGGGTGATTTTGACCCAGAAGAACATTTGAAAAAACTGCACGAAAAACACTTATGAAAAACTACTACATAAGTGAACTTGCTATTAATGACTTGAATTCTATTTGGCTTTACACATTTAATAAATGGTCGAAAGAACAAGCTGATAGATACTACAGAGTTATCATTGATGAAATTGAATTCATTTCGAAAAACCAAGGAATTGGTAAAACCTTCAAAAGCTATAGGTATTCCCCCATCAAATCTCACTTGATTTATTATAGAGAAATTAATGACGGGCAAATTGAAATAGTCCGAATCCTACATCAGCGAATGGAAATTAAGCACCATCTTTGAGATTCATGTCGGAAATCAATCAAATACTCCAACAATACTGGGGATACGATGCTTTTCGCCCAGGACAGGAAGACATCATCAACAGCATTTTGCAAAAGCAAGATACTTTGGCGTTGTTACCAACCGGAGGCGGAAAATCCATTTGTTATCAAGTTCCAGGTTTGGCTTTGGGTGGCACTACACTGGTTGTGAGTCCGTTGATTGCCCTCATGAACGATCAGGTTCAAAACCTGCAAAAGCGCAATATTTCTGCTAAAGCGTTGACTTCAGAACTATCTTACCGCGAGTTGGATGCCTTGCTTGAAAATGCCATTCACAACCAATACCAGTTCTTGTTTGTCTCACCAGAGCGACTCAAAACCGATTTGTTTCTGGCTCGTTTACAACGCATGAAAATCAGTCTGCTCGCTATTGATGAAGCACACTGTATTTCGCAATGGGGTTATGATTTTAGACCCTCCTATTTGTCAATTGCTGAGATTAAGGAATTCTTGCCCGGAGTGCCCACGCTTGCTTTAACTGCAACGGCAACTCCTGAGGTAGTTAAAGACATTTGCCACAAACTCCACTTCAAAGATGAGCACATTATTCAGAGCAGTTTCAAGCGAGACAATCTGGCTTATGTAGTTCGAAAAACAGCTCAAAAAACAGAAACCCTACTCAAAATCATTCACAATGTGGGTGGCTCTGGAGTGGTTTATTGCGGCACTCGTAAAGCCACTCAATACTGGGCAGATCAGCTGAAAGCGAACAACGTATCAGCGGCACATTTCCATGCTGGATTAACGCCAGAACAGAAACTAGCCGTACAACAAAGTTGGATTGATAATCAAACCCAGGTTATTTGTGCGACTAATGCTTTCGGAATGGGAATCGATAAACCTGATGTACGTTTTGTAGTTCACGTTACAGTTCCCGATTCCATTGAAGGCTATTTCCAAGAAGCTGGTCGCGGTGGTCGAGATCGCAAAAAAGCATTTGCATCTCTCCTCTACCATGAAGATGATTTAGCCAGACTGGATCAACACTTTCAATTGGCTTTTCCAACTTTACAAGAAGTACGAAGAGTGTATCAAGCTTTGGGTAATTTCTTAGGATTGGCAACAGGTTCGGGTTTAGGTGAGGCTTATGAAGTAGATTTAAAAGCCATTTCAGAGCGTTACGATATGAAACCGATGTTGGTGTATCACTGCATCAAGTTCTTGGAAAAGGAAGAGTTGTTGCAGCTTTCTGAATCAGCCAACTCCCCTTCTCGATTACGCATTGTTACTAATCAACGTAACCTGTATAGTTTTAAAGTTGCTCATCCTGAATTATCCAATTTAATTGATTTGATATTGCGCTCGTATCCAGGTTGTTTTGAGGAATACGTTTCTATCAATGAAGATTATTTAGCACGTAAACTGCAAATTGATTGGCGTAAAGTTACCAAACAACTGCAATACCTCAACGATCGTGATTTGATTGACTTTACACCGAGAACAGAAAAGCCAAAAGTCATCTACCTGAAAGAGCGTTTGCCTGAGCAATCAATCCGATTGAGTGAAAAGAATTACGATTTCTTGAAGCAAAAAGCTGCTGAAAGATTAGAAGCCATGAAGGGTTATGTTACAGCTAGTTCAGGATGTAGAAGTCAGCTCCTACTATCCTATTTTGGAGAAACAGAATCTGAAGTATGTGGCATTTGTGATTTATGCATCGAAGCCAAGAAAAACAGTCGCGAGTTATCGCATTGGGAAAAACTAGTTATGAGTCAGTTGAAAACTCAAAAACGCACACTAGAAGAACTGTATCAGGTTTTCTCATCGGCAGATACAGATGAAATATCTAAAGCTGTAAACGCATTGATAGACAGCAACTATTTGCGCAAAGAAGAAAACTATTTGATTGTACTTTAATCACTCTTCTTTAGCCAACGACAAGCAATCGCATTCCAAAGCAGCATCTAAAAATACTTTCAATTCAACCATTTCGTGGTTGGCTAATTTCTTGCCTTCTTGCGCTGCTAAGAATAAAATCAAACTGCCAATTCCACCCGCAGCAGCCAACCAATAAGCCCATGTGGTTTGATTTAACGTTTGTTGACTGAAGCCAATCATCAATCCTAAAATCACAAGTAAACCACAAACGCTGTATAAAAACATGAAGAAAGTCCAAACTGTTGGAGCTGGTCCAAACAAGCAACGTACTAATGTCAATCCGTCTTCTTGCTCTTCTAAATTGATATCCAACTGACAAAAGCATTCTATATACCTCAGCTAATGGTAACCCTACAATATTACTATAAGATCCAGAAATAAAATTAATAAAAGAAGCTGCAACA
>CAJWSQ010000282.1 GCA_913045895.1 uncultured Flavobacteriales bacterium
TCCTAATTTGTTTTCACAACCCCTCAAAGGAATAAAAGATTACGTTAGTAAAACACCAACTCGAATCTATTGTAACAGTTCTATCTTGAACATACACAATACTCGGGATTATTTGTTTTAAAAAGTACACTATATCAAAAACAGTTGTGAGAGAATAATGCTCACCTTTAATCCTATTTTCAAAACCCTAAAAAGGGAATAATACAACTTCACCACATTTCAAAATTTAATCCAAGATTCAAACATTCAAATTTCATTTTGATAGTTTAACAATTTCGTATGTATTCCTTTTCCAAATGTTTAACAAAAATCTTTTAAAAACATCTTCCAGGTGGACAAAATTTGCCGATTATTAATCATTTGCATAAACCCAGATATATTGCATTTCCCCTGATTCCTTACCGGAGGGAAATTGTAGAAGCGTGGATTTCCTGGGACTGAAGTACTTTCCTTGAGTAGTTTCCTTTTGCGGATGCATGAACTTGTTACTAATTATGTAAAACGGACTTGAATACGATATTAATTGCCTGCATAAAAGATTGTTATTGGTTCCATGAAAAAGTATGGTGCTGTTGATAAAGAGTTTGCAGATAACTTAGTCACTTGGGCTGAAGTTATTCGTAAGACTTTCTTTGATGGTGGAGTTGATGAAGTTATCTCTACTCGCCGACTAGATCACATCGTGAAAGCGTTTGCAATCTTTGGTGACAAGTTACAGTCTATCGAATTGTGTGTTGCACGTTTTGATGAAGATACCAAAATGTCTTTCATGGATTTGTATACTAAGATTGATGCTGGAATCAGTATTGAAGAAGAAGAAGAAGATTCTTTGATAGAAGATACTTCTGAGGAAGATGATGAAAGTCCGTTCTAAATAAAAAAAAACAAAAGGGGATTGACTTTTACTACTCAATCCTTTATATATAGTAGTATAAGGCAATTCGTAAGTCCTTAAATATACAGAGTTTTAGTAAGTTTTTACTGTTCGGTCAGGGCTCTTAGAGACAGACCAAAAAAACTTACATTTAACTGTAGAATGCCGTAAAGGGTTCTACCCATAATCTTGCTTAAAAGGAGATAACTAATGGTTACAAATAAAGCACTAAGTCTATTCGAAAATTTCAATCAACTAACACCTTATGCTGTAGGTTACGATAGAGTGTTTGAACATCTAAACAAGTATGTTTCAAACAACGTAACATCTACAGGGTTCCCACCATATAACATATCTAAAGGAGGTGACTATACTTATGTCATTGAAATGGCCTTGGCGGGATTCTCTAAAAAGGATATTGAAATTGAATTAACAGACGGCACACTTATTGTTCGTTCTATAAAAGAGAATGAAGAAGATAATGAAGACACGATTCATCGTGGTATTTCCTATCGTAAGTTTGATCGAAAATTTACTCTAGCAGAAGACCTAGTTGTGAATGATGCTTCTCTTGAAAACGGTATGCTCAGGATTAATCTTGAACGTATTGTTCCAGAGGAAAAGAAGCCTCGATTAATTTCAATAAAATAAATTTGTAATATAATGGAAAAGGGACTTTACATTTAGTTCCTTTTCCTATATTATGATAATATAATGAAGGAGATATTATGAGTGAAGAAAATGCAGCACAACCTTTGCTGGGTATAGATAGTGATGGTAAAATGGAAATGACTGTTGACCCAGTAATTCATCATATGGTAGCAAAAATTAAATTTGATAAGTCTGTTGTAGACCAACTCAATAAAGAAATTGATGAAGTATCAATTCTTAATTCTGATTCACATCAGAGTAAACTTGTCGGTCAATTTAGACAAGACGAAAGATCAGCTCAACTTCAAATGGATTTAACTACATCAGTTGGCCAACAATTCAAAACAGTTTTAAATTCTGCTGGAACATCATACTTGAATAATGGTTATAAGAAGAAATCTTATGCAGACTGTTACACTGTTTGGAGTAATCATTGTTATGGTGGTGATTATAATCCACTACACGAACATAGTACACCAACATATGCTGGTTTGTCTGGTTTTATGTGGTTAAAATTACCAGACGAAATGTTAGAACGTCAATTAAATCGTGGACAACATAAAGTAAATTTCAATACAACTGAAGGTCAATATGATGGTTGGAATCATATAATCTGGGGTTTAGGCTCTAAATCAGATTTGTATAGATTAAAAATGCCTGCTGAAGAATATGTACAGCCTGAAATTGGTACTATGTGGATTTTTCCTAAATGGTTACATCATCAAGTTATGCCATTCTATGGTTCTGGTGAACGTCGTTCTCTTGGTATGAATTGGAATGTCATTGAGTCTCAAGGAGAAATGGAAAAAATGATGACCCCAACAGAGTATTCTAGTTTTGTTGAAAGGATTCCTGATGATTGGGATAGAAATGAAGTCTATCCTATAGATATGGGTGGAATTACAATTCATGTGAAGTTAGATGATGACTGATTTTATACACACTATACAAATGCTTGATACATCACTTTGCGATGACTTGGTTGATTATTATAATAAGAGTGGTGAGTATAAACAAAAAGGTGTTGTCAGTGGTGGACTTAAACCTGACTCTAAAACCTCTACAGATGTTACAATCTTTCCAAACTCTACAGACAAAACTATAGTAACTTATTTGGAGTTTTTAAACCAAGCTCTTAGGAGTTATAAAGAAACATATGATTCGTTTATGTATCCAGTTTGTTTTACAGAGGGAATTAATATTCAATACTATGAGCCAGGCGAAGGGTTTCCTAAGTGGCATTGTGAAAGAGGTATGCACCAATCTAATCAGAGAGCATTAGCTTTCATGACGTACTTAAATGATGTGACAGATGGTGGTGAAACAGAATGGTTGCATCAAGAAAAGAAACTGAAACCAAAAAAAGGACTTACTGCTGAAATCCGTGCTGCTGTTTGGTACTCAAACTGCAAGGTGGACGATGTAAAATCTATCCCACCATTGAATGACAAGGACACTGCAACATACCCAGGCTTGTGTGCCGGAGCCACGCATTCTAGTGTGCTGCTTGATATCCACACTGATTCCGACGAAATTTGATCGTCAAACTGACAAATCACGTCACCGTATGCATGGTTTTTAGGAAATTTGAGCCCAGTGAACTGAACTCGCGTTCCTCCCTGCTCACTGCCTAGATTTGGCACAATTGATGTCAGTGTTGGGTTGCTATAGTACGTGTACGAGAGCCCGCTGCTTGTAAAATCAACACCGTTGAACGTGATCTCTACGTCAGTAGTCAATGTGCTGATAGCTTGCGCATTCGGAGTTGGAGCTGCACACTGAAGGCAGACCCAAGTACAATCTGGTGGTGATGACCAACTTCTTTGCTGGTACACTTGCGATACACAGGCGCTTCGATTTGAAAGGGTCCACAT
>CAJWSQ010000283.1 GCA_913045895.1 uncultured Flavobacteriales bacterium
ATAACTCGTAAATCTCTTACGCGAGGCGGTTGTGCTGCATTCGTTCCCTGCATAACAATCTTAATTGCAAATTGTGAAAATTCTGATAAAGATACTCCAATACCATCATCTTTTACTCCTGCAGTATATGTGTAGTCTTGAAAGTCACTAGTGCTTAGTGAACTGTTTACAGTCGCATCTGGTGAACCATCACTATTAAAATACTCGTATCCTAGTTCATCAAAGTCGAATGAATCGTCTGATCGTAATATCTTAAATAAAACTTTAATGTCTGCACTTGGTTTTTTATTTGCAGCAAAATTAACTCTAATTGATGTGGCAGCATTTTCTAATGCAACTTTCTTTGTAATATATATACACGCATTTTGGTCACCCTCTGTTTCAATCGAATCAACATAATCTCCAGTTGGATAAACATCAGCTGAACTGTCAATTTCATTAAGATTGTTAGCTACTAAAATTACTGAGGCTCTATCTAAATCTATGACAGGTGATAGGTTTGTTGCATCACTAAATAGACTAAATGTTAATCCTAAAGATTTTTCTGATGAAAGTTCAAGTTCTTCGTTCACCGTAGAAGCTACAATATTTGTTCTATCTAAGTCAATATTTTCATTCAGTAAAATTTGTTGTTGGTCAGTAGATACTTTTGTAAACGATGTTTCTGTACCACTTGGACTTGTTCCAGAAGTAGAAGCTAATGTTGATTTTATTTTTGTATTATTCATTTGTAGTGTCTGTACTGCTGTTCTTATTGTTTCATACCTATAGTTCTCTGATGCATAGACAGCATTACCACCAACCTCTACAGTATCACTAGAACCAGTTATTGTTGGGGCACTAGTCAAGTTAACAGTATAAGAATTTAAATTAATATTTGCAATAGCATTATGTACTTTGTTAATTTCAGTTAATGGTGTTTTATTTATTTGATATAATTCTACTAGGACATTATCAGCATGAGCAGCTGCAGTAGTACTACCCTGAGCTCTAGAAAGACTAGTTACATTTAGATTAGACAATGTACCTTTTACAATCTCCTGGCCTATTTTTAAATATATTTTAGATGATTCATTACTTGCTACAAACCCAGTTACAGAAGAACCACCAGTTGTAGATGGGTCTAATACTAAAGATGTATCAGATAATGTAATTGCACCATTCAAAGTAGTACTCAGACCTGATGTTACATTTCTAATTTCTACATTATTTGCTGTGGAATACATTCCATGATCTGCGTGAATTACTTTCATTACAGTAGAACTGTTAGTTAAAAGTAATGGATTTGGTTGAAGTCTAAGACCATATGCAGTACTAAAAGTATCATCAGAATTATCTGCATATTTTATTGGTGTATCACTATTAACAATATCGTTTGTTAATGTAACCTTACCAATATAATTGTTTTGAAACCAAGCTCTTTGAATTGAAAATTTTATATCTTCATTTTGTACTGGAGTCCAAGTACTACTATTTGAAGATTTATACATTGAACCAATAGCTGGTTGAGATGTAATTATTCCACCAGAAGTCACATCTGGCTGACCAATTTGTGCAGTCCATAAAAGATAATCTTGACTCTTAGATACTATAACCAATGCATACTCTTGTCCCTCTTGAACATAAACAGGAGATTCAAATGTAAAAATTGTAGGCTCTTGACCCCCCTCATAATCTACATTAACAAAACTTGGCTCCAATATCTTTCTACTATAAGGAAGAACTTGCGCACCTGGCGTACCAGCAATACAATTTCTAATCTCTATCCACACTGGTGTAGTTGTGTCCTTAGTTGCAAAAAACAAATTCACACTGGTAAGAAAACATCCACCTACAGATTCTATTTTGAAAGTTTGTGCTAGTGGTTGTGTTGTCATTTACTCATTCCTTTGTCAAATCTATTTACCATCTCTAAGTTCCTCATTAAGTCTTTGCAGGCCTTCATCCAGGCCCATAGCTGCATATATTTCTGGGTCTTGTGTATAGTAAGCACCAAATTCAATTCCCTCAATAAATATTCTATATTCACTCACTATAAAGTTGTATACAACTTCATTCATGTCTGTTAAAATACCATGTTTACTGTTTTCTACACTAACAAACTGATTATCTGCCATTTCAACCATCATTCTAGCGGCCACTGCCGCCACGGCGCGTTCGGGTGCGCGGCTTGGTTTTATTGAGGGTTGGTCTGGGCCTAACTGGGAATGTTGTTGTAACCCTTGGCCGCGGCCGCGGCCGTGTTGGCGGTGGCGGTGGCGGCGGATGTGGACTGTTACGGTCACCCCCACCGCGTGTGCGATTATCGGTGGTTGTGACCGTAACAACCGGCGGCCTTGGGTTAGGTGGGGTTACTGGAGTTGGAACTACTTGAACATACTTAATAACTGCATACGGAACTGCATATGGAACATCAACGTATTCGATTGTTGGGGCAACATAAACAAATGTATCATCTACATTAGAAATATAAGAATCTCCAGTTTCTACAATAGAAGTTGTTTGAGATTCAGATGTTTGAACAATGGAAGCATTTCTTGTTGATGTTACGGTTTCTTGTGTTTGTTCTAGTAAACCTGTTGCAGCATAATTAACTTGACCTGCAGTAGCATTATTAACTAGTGTACCACCAAGTCCAATTCTTGCATTAGTTGGACTTGATGTGAGTCTAAATTGCAATTGCTTTTGGGTTTCAAATTTTGGAACATTTTCTTGACCAGCATATCTTGCTTGTGGTATTGTAAAAAATCCTTCAATCTTACCTGCAGAATTTGTTACTAAAGGTAATCCTTGGGTTGCACTAGCATCTTGTAATGCTGCGATTGCAGAGGCAGATGGAAAGGTAACATTTGTAAAATCAGAATTAAGTGGTTCACAAAATGCATTAACATCTACTCCATCAAAGAAAGCGTGTAATCTTTTCCCTGGCAGAAAACACTCGCCAGTAAATCTTATTTTTCTAGACCTAGCAAATGGAATTATCTGTGTAGATATAGCAAGATCATTTGTGGTTACAATATCTTCAACAAGTGTATTAGTAACTCCAGCTCTTTCTGAAGTTGTTGTCGTTGTATCAATTGAATTTGAAACTGTAGTTTCAGTATATCCATCGGTAGCATAACCAACTGACCAATCCTGAGTAACAGATGTATTAACACCCACACTACAAATTTCCCAAACATTCCAGAAAGTACCAAGTGAGTTAACATTAGCTGCTAAAACTGTATCATAAGTTCCCATTACACTATTATTAATTTTTGGAAGAATTTCATCATCAAACCAATCATCTCCAGCTGGAATTAGAGTAATATTTCCTATCCAACTTGGTGATTCGTATGGCATAACATTTTCATATTTTGTCCCAAAATCTTGTCCAACCATTGTA
>CAJWSQ010000284.1 GCA_913045895.1 uncultured Flavobacteriales bacterium
CCGGTTCCCATCTCTGCTTCAGCATATTTTACTTCATATGATTGTGAAACTGTAGGTGGGAAATACAAAGCAACTGATTGTTTTGTTTGAACTGTAGGCGAAAGTTTCTGAGTTAGGGATTTGCCGTCATGTTTTCTCCCTTGCGCCCTTTTAGCATTAGATTGAATCTTGGCAGCCAGTTGGCGAGATTCGTCTTCGGGTAGTTGAATCGCATCAAAATTGTCAGCCCCAGCATCTAAACTTTTCGCTACCTCGGCAGCATCTTTTTTGTTGCTTTGAGTAACCTTTGCAGCCTTTCTTTCTCTCACAAAAAATGAAATGAAATGATTGTTGCCTGTAGACCCAAGGTCTAATGGATATTGGAATAATAGATTTGTATCCGCACCGGGTTTGCTATCTCCACCAGATGGAAATCTCAACCCTGCTGCCCTGTTCAGTCCCAGTGCTGATTTAGCTACCCCTGTAACAAGACCAGCGAGACCAGATTGAGCTTTGTTTCTTAATACATTAAATACAGCCATGTCTAAATAATCCTTATAATCATAACTATTTATACATCATCATGGCATACAAAGGACAATATAAACCGGACAATCCCTCAAAATATAGGGGGAATGTTCACAATGTAATCTATCGCTCTCTGTGGGAGCGAAAGTTTATGGTCTATTGTGATAACAGCGAATCTGTAATTGAATGGGGCAGTGAAGAGATAGTTATACCATACAAGTCTCCTTGGGATGGTAGAATACATCGTTATTTTCCAGACTTCTATTGTAAAATAAAACAACACGATGGCACCATCAAAAAACTTGTCATTGAAGTCAAACCCAAGAAACAAACAAAACCCCCAAAAGAACCACAAAGAAAAACAAAAAGTTATCTCAATGAGATAAAGGCTTGGGGTGTGAATAGTGCCAAGTGGAAGTATGCCACAGAATGGTGTAACAACAATGGTATGGAATTTAAAATACTGACAGAGGATGATTTAGGTATTCGTTATAAATAATTACATGGCACAAAGTAAATTTATTCAAAGCGTATTAGACTCTGCAAAAGCAGAATCGGGAGATAGTGGAGTAAAATCCGTTAATTGGTTTCGAGAAAAGATACAAGAGTTTGGAAAGCCGGGACCACAACAGTTGTTACGAGATGGCAGAAGAACAAAGGGTGTGAACTTTGGGACTCTCAATATGTTTATATATTCCCCAAAGCATAAAAAAACACTACCATACTATGACACTTTTCCATTAGTTCTTCCCATTGGACCAGCTGCTGGTGGTTTCATGGGACTAAATTTTCACTATCTACCAATCCAAATGAGAATAAGACTTCTAGATAAAATTGTAGACGGAGGAGGTAGCTTAAATGTTGCAGCGCAGACAGGGAAACGTCCAAGATTAATTACTGATTATTCACAACTAAAAAGAATACCAATGGCAAAAGCAATTGTAAAACATTATCTAACTGGATATGTTAAATCTGATTTTCGTGCCATCACATCAGAAGAATTAATCGTTGCAGCACTATTACCAGTACAAAGATTCCAAAAAGGGTCTGCTCAAGCTGCATACCTAGACACGGCAAAAAGATATTAGGATAAAAAAATGGTAACAGCAATCGGTTCTTTTACAGACGCTCTCGCATTTGGTGCATTGAATGATATATTATCATTGTTTCATGAAGAAAATGCATATGGTAGACCAAACCAATATGAGGTTCAAATTCTACCACCACCCGGCAAGTTAGCTGGTCATAACTTTAGAGACATTTCACTGGCAGCAGAATCTGTCCTGATGCCCGGCAGAAGTGTGCAAACTCAACCAAAATCAGCTGATCAATTGTATGGACCAGTTAGGGAACTGGTTACAGCACCACTATATGCTGATGAGGTGACAATGACTATTCAATCACCCAATGGGTTAGATGAAAGAATGATGCTTGAAAAATGGCAAGAATTAGCATTTAGCAATGATACATATGATATAGCATATTATAATGAATATGTTGGAACTTTGAACATTCATCTATTGGACATGAATAACAGAAAAACTTTTGGATTACAATTAAAAGAGTGTTTTCCAAAAACCATTACTGGTTTAAATCTTGCGTATGGTCCAAGTTCAGAAATTACAAAGACCAATGTAGCATGGTCATTTAGAGAATGGACAAACCTAATGTTAGAAGGAGGAGGTCAGACTCTTGGAGAGAAATTAGTTGACACCGCTACAAATACCGTCGAAAGAGCTATTACAGCAAATGTACCATCAGTTTTAAGAAAACTGTTTTGAAAATTATTATGAAGGATATAAAATTATGGCGTTACCAAAAATTGATACACCAAGCTATCAACTAGAACTACCATCTAACCAACAAGTTGTTAAATACAGACCCTTTCTAGTCAAAGAACAAAAAATCTTGATGATGGCACAAGATGCCGACAATAAAGAAGACTCTTACAACATGTTAGCAGAGATTGTTGATGGATGCACTTTCAATAGTGTTGATATAAAAACTATGCCGATATTTGATTTTGAATATTTGTTTTTAAAGATTCGTTGCAAATCTGTTGGAGAAACTGTTGAACTTAGTATTCTGTGTCCTGACGATGAAGAAACCAGAGTCCCTGTTACAATAAACTTGGATGTTATTGATGTTCAAGTTGAAGATGATCACAATAATGTGATAGGGGTAAATGATAGCATTAAAATAATTATGCGACACCCAACAGTTGGTGATATCAAAAGTGTGGATGAAGCTGAAACACTGAATAATATAATGAAATTATTGAAGGTTTGCATTCATGAGATTCATGATGGCGACACTATTCACAGTATGATTGATGTTACGAATAAAGAGTTAGATGAGTTTGTTGATAGTCTATCTACAGAGGTGTTTGAAAAAATAGGAGAGTTTTTCAACACTATGCCCAAATTAACTCATGTGGTAGAGATCAAGAACCCAAAAACAGAAGTGACAAGTGAAGTGGTCATACAGGGGATGGAGAGTTTTTTTTCATAGCCCTTTCTCACACATCACTTAGGTCTTACTATGAACTTAATTTTGCACTGATGCATCATCATAAATATAGTTTGACAGAGTTAGAAAACATGATACCGTGGGAACGTGAAATATACCTTACATTATTAATGGAATATATAAAAGAAGAAAATGCTAAACAATAATAATAAAAGGAATATTCTTATGAATAAACAACTAGAAGAAAATTCAAAATTCAATGAATACGATCTCGATGGAGATGGAGTAGTAAGCGATGAGGAAATGACTATGAGTAAAGAAATGATGAGAATGGAAAACGAAGATAAAAAACAAGATGCACAACGCAACATGGCGTGGTTTGATTTGTTT
>CAJWSQ010000285.1 GCA_913045895.1 uncultured Flavobacteriales bacterium
AATTCTGATTGATACTCATCTTGGCACAATGCGGCCTGAAAAGTTGAAGTTGTTAAGATTATAAGTAGGATTAAGTTTTTCATTGGGATATTAATTTCTCAAGGAGAATTCATTAGAAATGGTGATTTGTTTAATAGAAGAATCACTATTGATTTTTACTCCTGTAATAAATACAATGTCTATAGAATCTTCTATAGGTAGCTTGAATTCATGACTTTTATTGAACGATTCATATGTGCTATCCAGTAAGCTAAAAGAATATTTAGTAAAACTTGAATCGGCTAGATATGCATGAAATAATACGGAGAAAGAATCTGTAGTAACGTTTGTTATTTTGTGTCTAATGAAGTTTGATTTGTTGTACAAGGTGTCCATTGAATCGGAGCCGAAATGAATGATTTGAGATACGTCTTCTTTTTCGGTTTCGATATTAACTCGATATTGTATCATCGTTCTGATCTTACCTTTATGATCGTAATATTTTGACCAGCCATATGGAATGAGTGTATTCTTATTCTGAACTTGAATAAACTCTCTATATGCACTTTCTTTCCTCCCCATCGAATCAAAACGATAGCCATTACATTCCATTACTCTGACAGAGTCGTTAAACCTATAAGTTTCTTTACAGGTATATTCCATGTCAATAAACTTGAGTATTATGGAATCAGATTCTTTAGGTTCAGGGGTGATAGTATTAGTTTTCTTGAGACTGCTCTCGCATGATGTGAGTATGATAACAAAAAGTAAGTAGTTGAAGAGTTTCATAAATTTCTCTTTAATGATCTATTGGTGACAATATAACTAATTGGAGAAACTAATTTCATGAGATTTCATAAAGAAAAAAGCTCGACACAATGTGTCGAGCTTTTGTTTGTGGGCGATACTGGATTATCTCGGCAGGCTCGTGAGCTTAACCCAATAGGGTTTCGGTTCGAACCAGTGAGCATCCCGATTATAAATCGGGATGCTCTGAACCACCAATAAGCTCTATTATCTTTTTCCTGCTTTTCCAAGATTTTATTTCTTTTTCCCTAGCTAAAGCATCTAAGTATGAATCAAACTTTTCTTCGTAAACAACTTTCCAGTCATTGGTTCTGCCGGTAAATCCTTTGTGGTTTGTATTGTGTCTTCTTAACCGATCTGCTAAAGGTGTTTTTGTTGATCCAATATAAAAACGGTCAATGGAAATAGAATGTAAGATGTAGGTATGGCAAATCATGTCGTTCAGGTTAAACTGAACGCTAAAGTTAGTGAAAGAGAATCATAACAAACAGGGAATTTTAAGGGTACAAAAAAAGCCCGACACAATGTGTCGAGCTTCTATTTGTGGGCGATACTGGATTCGAACCAGTGACCCCCTGCTTGTAAGGCAGGTGCTCTGAACCAACTGAGCTAATCGCCCTTTTCCTGTAACAGGGCTGCAAATATATACCAGTTTTTTAACTCGCCAAACTTTTTGAAAAAAAATCTAAACTTTCTGCAACAACAAACGTGCTTCCCCCGATATACAAGGTATTCGCGGGATTTAACTTTTTGGTTTCTGCTTTTAAAATCTCAAAAATTGAGTCTGTAAAAAGTTTGCATTTGAACCCTTTGTGAATGAGTTTGTTATATAGTTCTGTCGCTTCCATTGCGCGCTCAATTTGCGCCTGACAAACCCAATATTCAGCTTCTTTTGGTAAAATGTCGAGAACAGAATCGATGTTTTTATCATTCACAAAACCCAATAAAATTTTTAATTCTCCACGCTGAATTTTTTTCAATTGAGTCATGTTGTAAGCCAATCCTTCTTTATTATGACCAACATCGGTAATAATTAATGGCTCCTTTTGGATCGTTTCCCAGCGACCTCTCAACCCGGTATTTTTTACAACAGTATTCAATCCACCTTGAATTTGGGTTTTATTCAAGTTCCAATCTTCTGTTAAAACCTTCAAAGCGGTTTGTACTGTCAATATGTTTTTAGCTTGATACAGGCCTTTTAAATCAGTTTGATATTCAATCTCTGTATTCGGATTTACAAATTGAATAGGAGCCTGCTTTTCGTCTGCAATGCGTTCAAATACTGGTTTGGTCTTATCGGTATATTCACCAATTATAACAGGTGTATTTGATTTGATGATTCCGCCTTTTTCGGCAGCAATCAATTCTTCTGTGTCTCCCAAAAATTGCGTGTGATCGAATCCGATATTGGTAATGACACTTAATTCGGGGTGGATGATGTTAGTAGCGTCTAATCTGCCGCCCAATCCTACTTCGATAATGGCAACATCTACTTGCTGTTTCGCAAAGTGATGAAAAGCCAGCGCTACGCTCCATTCAAAAAAAGACGGCCTGAGGTCTTTCAGTTTTTCTTCGTTGGCCTTAACAAATGAAATGACATCTTCTTGAGGAATAACTTCTCCATTGATTTTAACACGCTCTCTAAAGTCTAAAAGGTGAGGAGAGGTATACAAACCTGTTTTGTATCCATGTGCTTGAAATACCGAAGCCAACATGTGCGAAGTAGAACCTTTTCCGTTGGTTCCCGCAACATGAATTGATTTGAATTTCAAGTGTGGATTTCCCAAACGTGCAGTGAGCTCAATGATGTTATCCAAGTTGGCCTTGTAAGCTGCCTTACCTTGACGTTGGTACATAGGGAGTTGTTGGAACAAATAGTCCAACGTTTCCTGATACGTTCTCATTTACTTGAGGATAAAATGGTAGGTGATTTTACCTACTTGTTCGAAAGGTGCATCGGGATTCGATTGCCACTTGGTTTTTAAAGCTGCTTGAATGGCTTGAGAAGTCAAACATTCAGCTGTATTGGTAGTTCCTTTACCAACGGTAGCGTTTACTGTTTTACCAGTACGATCTACTTTGATATCGATTACTACTTTACCTTCTTCTTGACAGTTGTAGCTTGGTTTTGGTCTAGATAACGCCTTGCGATTTCCCAATTGATAATCGCCATTTCCAGATCCAGCTCCCGTGTATGCTTCACCGTTTTTATCACCATTAATTTGCCCCTTATCGCCAGCTTGATCATCATCACCTTCGCTGCCACCGGCATTTTGAGATGAGTTTTTCAATTTTGATAAAGCATCGCTCAGCTTGTTGCTGATTTTAGGTTCTTCAACGGGTTTTGTCTCCTCTTTTGGAGTGGTTTCCGTTGGTTTCTTTTCAGAAGGTTTTGTTTCTTCTTTGGGTTGCTCAGAAGCAGGAACTTCAGGAGCTTCCTCATTGTCTTGAGTTACTACTTGCTCCTCAACTGGAGGTGTATTGTTTGGCTCAGGTTGTGTAACAGGTTCTGGAGTGGGGTCAACAGGTTGTTGTGTGCTGGTTGCGCCACTTACGTCAGTTTGAACT
>CAJWSQ010000286.1 GCA_913045895.1 uncultured Flavobacteriales bacterium
CTCGCATGTATTCTGATGATAATGGTTCTAAAGGCAGGGGAGGAGAACTTCCTTGGTTTGGTTCAGGTAGAATGGTTGCAGAATTTGAGAATGCAGCATTTGCGCTTGATTCAAATGGAGCCATAAGCAAACCCGTAAGATCTCAGTACGGTTGGCACATCATCAAGAGATTAGATAAAAAGAATATCGGTTCATACGAAGATGAGTACAAACGTTTAAAATCTCGTGTTGAGAAAGACAGAAGAGGCGAAGGTTCTAAAGAATCTTTGGTTAAAAAATTGAAAGCCGATTATAAAGTTAAAGAGTACCCAAAGAATTTAGCTGAAGTGGAGTCTTACGTAGACTCAAGCTTTTTCATAGGTAGCATCAACTTCACTAAAGAAGACTTAGAAGAATTAGATGCACCACTTATTGTAATAAACGATAAGCTCTACAAAAAAGGTAAAACTACCATTACTCAAGCTGATTTTGCGAAATACATTAAATCAAAATCGCGTAAGCAAAAACCAATTTCAACAGCTATTATTACCAAGCGTTTGTACGATGAGTTTTTCGTGCAATCTATTTTAGATTATGAAAAATCAGTGTTGAAATTGAAATATCCAGAATACAAGGCTTTAGTTCAGGAGTATAGAGATGGAATTTTACTTTTTGAATTGATGGATCAGAAAGTGTGGAAAAAGGCCGTTAAAGATTCTACTGGTTTAGAAGCTTTTTATGAAGCACATAAAACAGATTATATGTGGGACGATCGTTTAGACGCAACCATTTATACCTGTAATTCTGAAGAAAATGCCAAAGAAGTAAAGGAAATGCTAGAGGCTGGAAAATCAGACTCAGCAATTTTAGCAACTGTAAATGAATCTTCTCAATTGGGAGTTGACATCAGAGATGGTAAGTTCACAAAAAAAGACATGCCAGTACTTGAAAAAGTAGAATGGAAAGAAGGTATTTACTCCGTTAATGACAAAGCAAACTATGTAGTTGTTGTTCGTGAGGTTCTTCCTTCTCAACCTAAATCTTTAGATGAAGCAAGAGGTGTTGTAACTTCAGCTTATCAATCTCATTTAGAAAAAAGTTGGATAGAAGAACTAAGAGCTAAATATACATACGAAGTAAATCAAGGTGTTTTAGAACAAGTGAAACCGCTGTAGTTTTTTGAAACAAGTTCTATATACCATATTAACAGTCGTCTTATTTCAAGCTTGTACGTTTTTTCAGGCAGAAGAAGATCGCAAACCTGTTGCTAGAGTTTACGATAAGTATCTGTATGAAGATGAATTGAGTTCGCGTATTCCTAAAAATGTGTCTGCTCAAGACAGTACTGTTTTAGCTCGAAGTATTATCAAAAACTGGATTGAAAAGCAATTACTAGTTTACAAAGCTGAAACCAATCTTCCTGAAGAAAAGAAAAACGTTGATCAAAAACTTCAAGAATATCGTTACGATTTGCTCATTTATGCATACCAAAGTGAATTACTTGAACAAAAGTTAGATACAATAATTTCAGATAAAGAGATTGAAGCTTATTATACGGCCAATCAAGATAACTTTCAGTTGAAAGACTATATCGTAAAAGTGCGTTATGTGAAACTCGAAGAAAACGCACCTAAGGTTGATAAAGTAAGGAAGTGGATGGTGTCTAAACAAGCAGATGACAGAACGAAATTGGAGGATTATTGCTATCAGTTTGCATCCAATTTTTACCTTGACGACAACAGCTGGTTATACCTAGATGATTTATTAAAAGAGGTTCCTCTTGAGGTTTATAATAAAGAACAGCTTCTAAGATCGAGCAAATTAATTGAGTATTCAGACTCAACCAATATTTACTTGGTTAAGATTGCAGATTATAAACTAAAAGATGGGTTGTCACCGTTATCTCTCGAGCGTGAGAATATCAAAGCCATTTTGATGAACAAACGAAAAAAGGAGTTCATCAACAAGATGAAGCAAGATATATTTGATGAAGCTCTTCGTAAGAATAACTTTGAGACTTTCGAAAATTGATGAAAAGAATATATACGATTTTAAGCTTATTGATATTAGCAACTTCTATTTCAGCTCAAGAAAAGTCTAAAACTGAAATTGATGGAATCATTGCCGTTGTTGCTGATGAAATTATTCTTAGAAGTGAATTAGAAGAGCAATACACGCAGTATGCTCGATCAGGCGTTGAGATTAATGAAGATTCTCGATGTTTCATTTTTGAAGAGCTGTTATTTCAGAAGTTATTGTTGAATCAAGCAGAATTGGATAGTGTTGTTGTTGATGAAACTCAAATTCAATCTGAATTGGACAGAAGGATCAACTACTTTGTTCAACAAGTAGGATCAATTGAGAAACTAGAAGAGTTTTATGGTAAATCAATTCGATCTATCAAATCTGAGTTTTACGACTTAATCAAAGATCAGCTTACTGTTCAGCAAATGAAGGCTCAAGTTGCTGGAAATATTACGGTATCTCCTAAAGACGTAAGGGAGTTTTACAACAGTATTCCTGAAGACAGTTTGCCATTTATTAATGCAGAAGTAGAAGTTGCGCATATTGTAATTGATCCTCAAGTAAGTCAAGCTGAAAAAGATTTGGCTAAATCTAAGGTTGAAGGTTTCAGACAACGAATTTTGAATGGTGAAGACTTTGGAACAATCGCGTACTTGTATTCAGAAGATCCAGGATCTGCTCAGCAAAACGGTGAGTTGGGTTTTATGACAAGAGGAATGTTAGTACCTGAGTTTGCTGCAGTAGCTTTCACTTTACAACCGGGACAAGTTTCTGAGGTTGTAGAAACAGAGTTTGGGTTCCACTTGATTCAGGTGATTGAGAAAAAAGGGCAAGAAGTAAATGCCCGTCACATTTTGGTGAAACCTAAAATTAGCACCAAAGATTTGGTTTATTCTAAATCAAAGCTTGATTCTATTCGTCAACAAATAGTAAATGTAGATTCTATTTCTTTTGAAGAAATGGCTGAGAAATATTCAACAGATAAAGAAACCAAATTGAATGGTGGAAAACTGATAAATCCAGCATCAGGCGAAACACGCTACGAGATGAATCAATTAAGTCAAGTTGATCCAGGGTTGTTTTTCGTTTTAGATAAAATGCAAGTTGGTGAAGTTTCTGAGCCTGTTGTTTATCAAAAAAGAGATGGAAGTAAGGCTTATCGATTGGTAAAGTTGCTTCTTGTAACAGAGCCTCACAGAGCGAATTTAAAAGAAGATTATCAACGTATTCAAGTTGCCGCGAAAGGTGAACGAGAAGACGAGCTATTAAAAGAGTGGATAGCAAATAAAATCAAAGGAACTTACATTAAATTGGATGAT
>CAJWSQ010000287.1 GCA_913045895.1 uncultured Flavobacteriales bacterium
ATGCTGACGATATAATTCATCCGCAAAAAATCGAAATTATTGAAAAAATATTTGAGACTTATCCAGATACAAAACTACTATTACATAGATTCCATGTATCGCAACAAAGAGATTACAGTATGAAAAAGTTAGCTTTGTATTCTGAATTGAATTTTGAAGATACCACGGTTTTGCTTTCAAATAATAAATGGACCAATCCCATTTCATTTACTGAACCACAGTTTTATTCCATTTCTTCTGGGATAGATACACTCTTAGCAGATTATCAAATACAAGTTATACCTGATGCTTTTCCTAAAATTACCGCATCGTGGAATCAGGATTCTGTATACAACAACTTGGTTTATGTAAATGGTGTTGCATCGGATGATTATGGAATTCTTTCAATCAATCTAGTTATTGAAGAGCAAGGTAAGTTGATAGATAAACAAAGAATCAAAACTCCAGTTTTCGGTTCGGAAGTGAATTACAGTGAGGTTTTAGATTTAGATGAAATCCAAAAGAAATATCAAGTGGATAACTTCGATTACTATTTTGAAGTTTGGGACAACGATGGAGTTAATGGAAGTAAACATGCTCGAACAGCTAAGCATGCTTATATCAAACCTTCTTTTTCTGAAAAGCAACAACAGATATCTAAAGACCAAGATTCTATCGAGGAAGATATTGAAAAGGCATTTAATGAATTGAAAGACCTTCAAGGAGAATTACAAGAACTCAAAAACGAGAAATTGCAATCGAAACAAAAAACTTGGTCTGATCAGCAACTACTCAAAAAAATAGAAGAGCGATATAAGAACGTTCGTAAAGATTTAAAGGATTTAGTTGAGAAAAAAAAGCAATTGGATTTCAAACGAAGCAACGAATCAAAGCAAAATGAAGAGTTGATGCAAAAGCAAGAAGAACTCAATAAAATGTTCAATGAGAACTTTGATGAGGAAACGAAAGAGCTTATGCAAAAGATTTCTGAAATGCTTGAGAAAATGCAAGAGCAAGTAGATCCCGATGAACTTGAACAACTTGAAATGTCTAACGAAGAGATGTTAGATAACTTAGATCGTAACCTCGAATTATTTAAGCAATTAGAGTTTCAAATGAGTTTAGAAGAATCTTTATCTGAACTTGAAAAATTGGCAGATAAACAAGACTCATTAGCTAATACTAATATGTCTGATAGTGCTCGATCTGAAGCACAAGATAAACTCAACAAAGAATTCGATGAACTTCAAAATGAGTTTGATAAACTGGAGAAGAAAAATGACGAGTTAGCAAATCCTATGGATATGGATTGGGCAGACCAAGAAAGGCAAGAAGCTGATGATAAAATGAATCAATCTTCTTCAGATTCTAAAAAAGGAAACTCCAAACAATCTCAGCAAAATCAAAAAGACGCTGCCGATAAAATGAAAGAGGCGCAACAGAAAATGCAAAATGCTATGATGTCTTCAATGCAAGCACAACAAGAGGAAGACATGGAAAATTTGCGTACGATTCAAGAGAACTTGTTACAGCTTTCTTTCAATCAAGAGTCTATTATGACCTCTCAGTTAGTTACTGATATTAATGACCCCATGTATAGAACCTTGAATGTTGAACAACTTAATATTCAAGATGATTTTAAAGTTATAGAAGACAGTTTACAAGCTCTTTCAAAACGTGTAATGCAGCTTGAGAGTATCATCAAGAAAGAAGTGCAAAACATCAATTATTCATTGTCAGAGGCTAAAAAAGTAATGGAAGCTCGTAATAAAGCTGTTACTGGTCAACGTCAACATGAAGCCATGACAAGCATGAATAATTTAGCTCTTTTGTTGAGTGAAGTTATTCAACAAATGCAGCAACAAATGGCTCAGCAAAAGTTTGGAGAAAGTGCTTGTCAGAAACCCGGACAAGGCAAAAAGCCAAACATGTCTAAAATGAAATCATCTCAAGAAGGTTTAAAGAAACAAATGGAGATGATGAAACAACAACTAGAAAAAGGGAAGTCTCCAGGTAAACAAGGTAAAGAGCAACAAAAAGGCAAAGGTTCTCAAGGGTCCCAAATGTCTGAAGAATTAGCTAAAATGGCAGCTCAACAACAAGCATTAAGAGAAGCCATGCAGCAATTATCAGAAGATGCTACTAAAGCAGGTGATGGTTTACAAAAGCAGCTTAAAGACATTGAGCGTGAAATGGAACAAGTTGAAGATGATATTTTATCTCGCCAGATTACAGAAGAAACATTAAAACGTCAGGAAGATATTTTATCTCGAATGCTTGAAAGTGAAAAAGCACTTCGCGAACAAGAACAAGATGAGCAACGTGAATCCAATGAAGGATCATCTTTGCAGGAAGATAAATCTGCTCAGTACGAAGAATACATTAAACAGCGACAAAAAGAATTAGAGCTGTTACTATGGAATCAGATTAAGTTATCACAGTACTACGAGCAAAAAGTAAATTCATATTTATATACTACACCATGATAGAGTGGGTGAATGAATATCCAATAGATTCTAGCTACTTAAAATCGTATCATTCTAACTGGGTAAAGAACACCGTAGAATTATTCGATAAGAAGGTTTTAGAGCTTACCGTTCACTTTGTAACGGACGATTCCCTTCTTGAAACCAATAAGACCTTCTTAGATCACGATTACTATACTGATATCATCACTTTTGATCAATGTTATCGCAATATCGTGACTGGAGAGTTATTTATTAGTTTCGATCGAATTGTAGATAATGCTAAATCCATGCAATTATCTTTGCAGGATGAATTAGACCGTGTGATAATTCACGGTGTTTTACATTTAATTGGATACCACGATAAAACTGCCGAACAAAAATCAATTATGCGTCAACTTGAAGACGAAGCATTAAATAGAAGAGCAATGTTCCACGTGGAACATTGATGTGAGTTATGGATAATAATTACGATGTAATTGTAGTTGGTGCTGGACATGCTGGTTGTGAAGCAGCAGCTTCATCAGCAAATTTGGGCGCTAAAACATTGTTGATTACAATGGATATGGGTCGTACAGCTCAGATGAGTTGTAACCCTGCAATGGGAGGTGTTGCAAAAGGACAGATTGTTCGTGAAATTGATGCACTTGGTGGTTATTCAGGAATTGTATCTGATAAAAGTGCTATTCAATTCAGAATGTTGAATAGAAGTAAAGGTCCAGCAATGTGGTCTCCACGTACACAAAATGATCGGGTTTTATTCAACCTTGAATGGAGAAAACAACTGGAATCAATTCCACTTCTTGATTTTTGGCAGGATATGGTAACCTCACTTATTGTTGAAGGTGATCGTATTGTTGGCGTAAAAACTGG
>CAJWSQ010000288.1 GCA_913045895.1 uncultured Flavobacteriales bacterium
TTGAAGCAGGTTCAACTTACAGTACAGCTAAGTTTGTAGTTGTGAAATAACAGAACTAATACATTTATAATTTTGTAAGGCTCTTCATATTTGAAGAGCCTTTTTTCATTTAATAATCTTTGAATATGATACGCGTTGCAATTAACGGTTTTGGAAGAATTGGTCGAAGAGTATTTCGTGAGTTGATGCTAAACGATGAGGTTGAAGTAGTAGCGATAAACGACCTTACTGAAACAGCAACACTAGCTCACTTATTAAAGTACGACTCTGTTCATGGTATTTCTCCATTTGAGATTACTCATACTGACAACAGTATTAGAGCTAATGGACATGAGGTTTTTGTTACTGCAATTAAGAGTCCTAAAGAGCTTCCTTGGGGAGATTTAAATGTTGACTATGTTATAGAAAGTACTGGGCTTTTCCGTACGCAAGAATTAGCTGAACAACATTTAACAGCAGGTGCTAATAGAGTGATCATGTCAGCACCTCCAAAAGAAGGTGATGTACCAGCTATAGTAATGGGGGTTAATGAGTCGATTTTAACTGGAGAAGAGAAGGTTATTTCTAATGCATCGTGTACTACAAATTCTGCAGCTCCATTGGTTAAAGTAATAGAAGATTTAACAGAAATTGATGCGGCTTACATTACAACCGTTCACTCTTATACATCCGATCAACGACTACATGATGCACCTCATTCAGATTTAAGAAGAGCTCGTGCGGCAGCACTTTCAATAGTTCCTACAACAACTGGTGCAGCAAAAGCCATTACCAAAATATTCCCTGATTTAGAAGGTAAGATGGGAGGGTGTGGAATACGGGTTCCAGTTCCAGATGGATCATTAACAGATATGACCTTTATCGTTAAGGATACGCTGACAGTAGATCAAATTAATAATGCCTTTTTAAAAGCATCGGAGAATGAATTAAAAGGTTATTTGCAATACACAACTGATCCTATAGTTTCAGTTGATGTTGTTGGAAACAGACATTCATCCTTATTTGATTCACAATTAACCTCAGTAATTGGAAATATGGTCAAAGTGCTTGCTTGGTATGATAATGAAGCTGGATATTCAGCTAGATTAGTTGATTTAATTCTTTACGTGGAGTCTTTAAGAACCAAATAACTCTTGAAGTTTCTGTTCAAGTTCAGGCCCTCTAAGATTTTTTGCAATAATTACACCTTGTGGATCTAATAAATAAGTTTGTGGTATAGCTGATACCCCGTAAATCTTTGCGGGCTCAGCTTGCCATCCTTTTAGATCACTTACATGTGTCCATTCCAAACCATCTTGTTCAATTGCCTGTAACCACTTTTCTTTACTCTCATCAAGTGAAACACTAAAAACTTCAAATCCTTCTTTGTTGTATTTTGAATATAACTTCACAACATTTGGATTTTCCATTCTACAAGGTTTACACCAGCTTGCCCAGAAGTCGAGTAACACATATTTTCCTTGCAGGCTACTTAAAGAAATTACTTTTCCCTCTGGTGAAGGAAAGCTTAAATCTGGAGCAGTAGAACCAATTTGGGTTAATTTCATTGAGTTGACCTTAGATGCAATGTTCTGATACATGAAATTATGACTTGCTTTATCTTCTAAGCCTGTAACAACTGCCTCTAAAGCGGGAAAAAACACATCTGGATTAACATTTTGAACAGCTACTAAAGAGGCCATATAATGGCTGTTGTCCTCTGCAAATGTTTTAAGCTTCTCCATCATTTTTGTGTTAGCTATTTGCATGGTTGTATTGAGCTTTATGAATCTATTCATGTCCTGGCTTTGTCGAGCAGCTTGCATTAACTGTTTGATAGAGTCTTGCTTTCTGTATGCATCGATTTGAATGAGAATGACTTCTTTCATACGTGAAGTTTCTTCAGATCCAGATACTGTATATGTACCCTCTAGGCTATTTCCAGAGGCATTAATAGTTATATTCTCACCCGACTGGGTAATTACGTTGACGCGGTTTTGGCTATTAAATCCTAATTGGTAGAAATCGAGTTTATCGATGTTGGCAATTAGCTCATATGAACCATCACTTTCAATTGTTGCTGTATCAATTACATTAAGCTCTTTAGCTCCTACATGATAAAAGAAAATTTTATCAGAAGGTGCATCTTGAATTGTACCATGGATGGTTAAATTTCCTTCCTCTTTGGTTTCGCACGAAGTGAATAAAGAGAGAATAGAAATTCCTGCAACAATAGAAAGTGTATGTAGTTTCATCTTAAAGTTTGTCTAATTCAGATTTCATTAATAGGTTCGATTTCTTAGGGTCTGCTTTTCCTTTGGAGACTTTCATTAATTGTCCCATAAAGAAACCTAAGAGTTTTTTCTCACCATCTTTATATCTAGCAACTTCTTCTGGATTATTATCAATTACTTCTTGAATAAATCCTTGAATTGAAGAGTCATCACTTTGTTGAATAATGTCTAATTCAATAGCTAAGTCAGCAGCTTTTTTATCTGGATTCTGAACTAAAGCAGGGAATAGTTTCTGACTCGCAGCTGAATGGCTAACTTTTCCCTCGTCTATCAATTGAATGATTTCAGCAATTGCAGATGCTTTTAATGGAAATTCACTGATGTGAAGCGCATTTTCATTTAAATAAGCCTTAACCTCAGTCATTACCCAGTTAGCAGCAGCTTTATGATTATCTGTATGATTCGTCAATGCTTCGTAGAACAAAGCAATTTCCTTAGAATCAGTGATAACTAAAGCATCGTATTCAGAAAGTTTGAATTCAGATGTATACTTCTTCAATAACTCATTTGGAAGTGGAGGTAAATTAGCTTCCACATCATGAATGTAATCATCAGTGATTAAAAGAGGAAGTAAGTCTGGCTCAGGGAAATAACGATAATCATTCGCTTCTTCTTTACTACGCATTGAAGTTGTAGTTCCATCAACTGCGTTAAAAGTTCGCGTTTCATGATCGATAATACCACCTGTTTCTATCAAGTCGATTTGACGAATAACTTCATGCTCAATGGCACGTTGTACATTACGAATAGAGTTCATGTTTTTGACCTCTACTTTTTGTCCGTACTCAGAAGAACCTTTCAAGCGAACAGAAATATTGGCATCGCAACGCATAGATCCTTCTTCCATGTTACCATCACAGATTTCAAGATAACGAACCAATTTTCGAACTTCAGTTAAATATTGATATGCTTCATCGGCACTTCTAATGTCTGGTTCAGTTACGATTTCAAGAAGAGGTACACCAGCACGATTTAAATCGACCAAGGTGTACATTGGATCTTGATCGTGGATACTTTT
>CAJWSQ010000289.1 GCA_913045895.1 uncultured Flavobacteriales bacterium
TTTCTTTTTTGTAATTCAATTTTCTTTATTCTTTCTTTTTCAATTTGCTCTAATTGCATTTTGAGTTCATGGATATAAGGATCAACAACTTCGTTGCTAGCAATGGTTCTAATTTCTAATTCTTCTCCTCTTTTAAGGATGGCCATTTCTTCATCTTCTAAGTATACCGCGTTCTTGGTGTACTCTAAGAATGGAGTTGCGTCAGATGCTACAAAGAATTCGTCTGAACCAATTCCAACAACCATTGGGCTACCTTTTTTAGCCAAAATCATCATATCTGGATTCGACTTTTCGATGATAGCTATAGCGTAAGCTCCAACCACCTGGTTTAACGCTACACGAACAGCATCCTCCAAAGAAAGCTCTTCATCTTTCTGAATCTCTTCAATAAAGTTGATTAAAACTTCAGTATCCGTTTCGCTTTTAAATGTGTATCCACGATTCACTAGTTCCTTTTTAAGGGAATCATAGTTTTCGATAATACCATTGTGTATGATAGCTAGATTTTCAGATTCTGAAAGATGAGGGTGTGAGTTTACATCGTTAGGAATACCATGAGTTGCCCATCGAGTATGACCAATTCCGATAGTTCCAGAATGGTTTGCGTTGTCTGCAATTTCCTCAAGGTCTGAAACCTTTCCTTTGCGTTTGAATAATTTGAAATTATTTTGATCTATGATTGCCACACCAGCACTATCATAGCCTCTGTATTCAAGTCTTTTTAATCCTTTAATTAGGATTGGGTATGCCTCGCTTTTACCAAGGTAGCCAACGATTCCACACATGAGTTAGTAATTTATTTTGCGTTTATAGGGGAGTATATACGACTCTCATTTTTATTCTATCACCTGAACTTGGATTGTATCCATGAACAACTGTTCTATTTGCAAATGTAGCTTCATTTGTAGGAACAATTGCGAACCCAAAGTTATTGATTATTCCTTCTTTGTAGTCTAGAACTACATTTTGAATAAAGCGTGTGATTACAAATCTGTATCGCATTTCACTAACATCAAATGCTCCATCTATATGTGAGGTTTCAGTTTGGTCAACAATAAAGTTTTCCTGTCCGTTTTCACTGTATGCCTTAAAATAGGCGGCTGGCATTGGGGCATAGGTGTTGTATTCTTCAGATACTGGCACGATAAATTCAACTAAGTTGATAATCGCATCTCTCTCTTTGAAATACTCCATGAAACTAGTTGTTTCGAAATTAAATATAGTTCCACCTAAGCCTTGTAAATATAATTTTTCAGCACCTATATTTTCATCTCCAAATGCCATTTCAACCTCAGATCCCATGTGATTTGTTTCATAGTGGTTGAACCTTGCGGTGTTTGGATCAATAATCAATTCGAATGTTTCAGGTTCATATGGGTCTGAAGCAGATTCTCTTGTTCGGTAATAAAATGTAAGACGCGTATAGATACTGTATGGATTTAAGTACAAGATAGTTCCTTCACCAGGTCCAGACATAGTAGAATCTGCAACTATTGCTAAGCCTTTCATATAAGAAAGCAATCCATCTCTTGTAGACATTGACCCAGACGCTAGTAAATCACCTGCCCATGCATCATCAAGCCTAATTCTAATAGATGCAGGTTCATTGATTGAATCAACTTCAATTGAGTCAGTAATGTTTGGAGTAAAGTTGTTTATACTTCCAAGTAAAGTTGGTTTGGTCGCAGCATTTTGAAAGTGGTAATACGTTGAATCAATGTTTAAATCTTGATCTAACTCGTAAACCATCAAGGAAATTGGGTCGATACCATCTGATGAGTCAACAATTGATTTTGTGTACAAGTAGCCGTTGTCAATGTCATATCTTAGCGTTAAAACGGCACTATCTAAGATGTAGTCACTTAAATTTAACCCCTCGTCTTCTGGTACAAATTGGGAATACAATTTGGCGTTAACAGAGCCAAAAACAGGGTCGTTGTAATATCCGGCTAACATCGTTCCACGTTCATCTGTTCTTACAGAATCTCGTTTTTCAGTTCTAGCAACAATGCTAAAAGTGTCAACTACTACAACACCCACCTGATTGTTCTCAGGAAGTACTTCTAACCCCAGATTTTCCTCTCGTCTACACGAAAAAAAAGTTACTAGTGCTATAAAAAGGAAAAAGGGGTAATTAATTACCCCTTTAGTTAAGTGATATCTATTATTCATTTATCAATCAGCTAATACAGAACTTTCTGCCATTACCTTATCGTAGAACTCTGAATATCTATCGATATAATCTTCTTCAGATCCATGTTCCAAGAATAATTTGTTTTGTTCTTTAACAAACTCAAACACTTCTGGATTTTCAGTTTCTGGACCTAAGATAACGGCATCTGAATCTCTAACGGCAAGTTTATGCAAATTATTGTAAGATGGCGTGTTAACAACATCTGTGATTTCAGAGTCGATACCATCAAATTGCATTTTGCTAGCTAAGTTAGGAGCTAACTCACCATTTGGTGTTTGATCATATACTGAATATACAACTTGTGTGTCTGAAAAAATCGGATCGTCTTTGTAAACGGTCTTCAAGTATGTTGGCAACATAGCAGTCATCCAACCATGACAGTGAATAACGTCTGGTGACCATCCCAATTTCTTAACGGTTTCAATTACACCACGAATGAAGAAAATTGAACGTTCATCATTATCGTCAAAAGCTTTTCCCGCTTTATCTTCTAATGCTGCTTTACGTTGGAAATATTCTTCGTTATCGATGAAGTAAACCTGCATTCTGGCAGGTTGAATAGAAGCGACTTTTATGATAAGTGGGTGGTCGAAGTCGCTAACAACCAAATTCATACCTGAGAGGCGGATAACCTCGTGTAACTGATGTCTGCGTTCATTAATGCAGCCATATCTGGGCATGAATGTTCTAATTTCTTTTCCTCTTTCCTGAATTCCTTGTGGTAGGTTGCGTGTGATAGTAGACATCGTATTCTCGGAGATATATGGTGTAATCTCTTGTGATACGAAAAGAACTCTTGGCTTGCTCATAAATTCCCTCCTGTTTTCAACAAAATGAGCACAAAATTAAGAAAAAATCTAGTGTAATTCAAGTTTTCAAATAGCTTTGCCGCTTTGTCAAGAGGTCTCCTGAATAAAATATGGAGCTTTAGAAAATGGAAATTTTCAAAAAAACCAAAGATGTTCTTGCTTTTACTAATCAAGCAAGAGGTAATCAAAAAACAGTTGGATTTGTTCCAACAATGGGTGCGTTGCACGCAGGACACATTTCTTTAATACATAGAGCACTAAAGGAAAACGAT
>CAJWSQ010000290.1 GCA_913045895.1 uncultured Flavobacteriales bacterium
GATCATTACGAAACTCACCTATACCCCAAACAACAAACTCTTTACTTTGGTGGTTTTTTATAGTGATTGAAAGAAGTGGCTCTATTGCAACATCTGGATTTGGAAATCCATTTTCACATTTTACCTCAATATCAATTGTAAAAATCAATATCTTATCAATATCGTAATCAACTTTTTTAGGATAGTTTTCAGCAATATAGGTGTATGGATATAAGTTATTACCATAAACATTGCCTGGCTGATTTTTGTATTGTTCAACCCATTGTTTTGCGTCTTTGATTGTTTGATGTTTTACTGGTGTTACAAATTTACCATCAAGTGTTTTCCACTCTGTTGGTTCTGCAACAGGAGCATATAGTGTTGGTGAGTATTTAACCTTACGGACAATACGTTCACCGTTCACTACTTCTCTAAGTAATAGGGAATTACCCCATTGGACAATGTTTGTATAGAAGTTCATTATATAATAGTATCACAATTCTGTTTGAATGTCAAGGGGTTTTATAAGCTCATTTCGTATTGAGACTCTGCTAACAATTGTTTTCCTTTTTCAGTATTAGGATAACAGATACTAACAGCTTCAAGATTTCCTATAGCTGCAGCTAACTTTCTCATTTCAGTATCTACTGCACCAACTAAATCTGGGTGTTCTCCAATACCTGTTGGATTTTTCTGGTAAGCAGCAATGTTTGCTTTTGCAGATGCAACTTCATATTCGTATTTTTTTCTCAATGCATTAATTATCATGTTATTCTCCAATTATCTCTGTTCATAAATATTTTAAGTATTTCTGTAGTAATACTTTTCTTATTATCTTTTAGTGCTTCTTCTATTCCTATAAGGCCGGGCGTAGAATTGACTTCAATCATAATAGGAACTTCTTTGTCTCTATTTTTTGATGGAATAAAATCTACACCCACAATCATTCCGTCAACTGCTTTTGCGGCTCTTAAAGATTCTGATATTTCAAGATCAGTTAACTCATGTTCTGTTGGTTTAGAACCTTGAGATACATTACTTCTAAAATCATCATTAACAATTGGTCGTTTTATTGCACCAATTATTTGACCAGAAGCTACAATAACTCTTACATCATATTCTGTTTTAATCCATTCCTGTAATATAACATCAACAAATTCGTTTTCTCTGTGAAGAAGTTGTACAATACTATGAAGTGATTTTAAACTTTCAACTAACATAACACCAACACCTCTAGAACCAATAGAAGTTTTAAGAATCATTGGAAACTTATTACCTAACTTTTTAGCTGCAATTTCAGCACCTTCTGAATGTCTAATAAGAACTGTGGTGGGTGTATTAAAATTATTTTGTTGAAATATAACTTGATTGTACCATTTATCATTACATATATCATGGCATTTAGTTGAGTTAAATATAGTATAACCATCGGCCTCTAAAGTTTTTATAGCAATATACCAAGAACGGTTTCCAGTGTTTACTGATGAACCCAAACCCCTTGCCATTATTAAAGTGTCTTTAGGATTTATCTTAAATGGTTTATCATATTTAGCATCAGACTTCATAGTTGGAAGTTCTACTTTACCATTTTCATCTACAGGAAAAGAATATACAAGTTTATTGTCTCCATCACTTTCCATATACATTCCAGAAAATTCTGCAAGATATACGTTTAAACCAAGCTCACTTGCTTTCTTGCGAATCATTGGCCCTGTTTCATTAGGGTCAAGTGGGTCATCATGTGAAAGAATTAGCAACTTATATGGATGTTCTTTTTCAGTAATAAATGACTTGAATTGTTCCAAGATTAACCCTCTCGTTTTTTGCCTATGTTATATTTAGTCTCAAGAGTCCATTCTTCTTTTTCTTTAAATGAAATGATTTTGATTTGACTTAAAGGAGCAGCTGGTTCTGTAGTTCCCTTAATTTCCACTAGACCCCAATCACCTAATAGTTTAGCAATTGTGTTACGTCTTGCAATATCATTTTCTGATAAGTTTGTATTCTTACCATCTAGTGCAAACAATTCTTTAAAATGCACAATATAATATTTTCCCTGCTTATGTAATATATGACAGGATTGATATAGTTTTCGTTCTTTTCTAGAAGCTACCCCTATTCGTGATAGAGTTTCACGAATCTTTAAAAAATCGTCTGGTTCTTTCAGTACGACTTCAAGCATATGCTCCTGTGTCCAATTAATGTTTTCCATTTCTTCCACCTTTATCCAAACTATTTTTAATAGTCTTTATCTGTTCATCACTAAGTAGTTTAAGAGCTGACCTTGCTTTTTCATTGTTATAACCATAATACTCTTTAACATACTCTAGATTCTTTGTTTTACTCGCCTTCATCCAAGGAGTATATCTTTTCCTTGTTCTTACAGTATTTAGTAAAAAATCAAATTGTAACTTACTATCTAGGTGGTTGTGCAAGTTCATTTCGTTGACGAGGTGAATAGTGTCTGGAAATGGAGCCAAACACTTGTTGATGATAAAGGGAGAATATTTCTTTTCCCACACTTCATCATCGGTGTCCATGAGAGGTGTTTTCTCATGGTTTATTGCATTTAAGTAGTCTTTCAGTTCATAACTCATTTGAACTTCACTTGACCCATTAACTCTGTCATACAAGCAAGAAGATTAATTTCATGGTCTGACACAAAGGCTGCTTTATGTTGATACTCTGCTATAATAACAACAGCATGAGGAATAGTAGAGCCATCAAGATGGTCATAGAGCGAATCATAGACCCTACGAAAAATACGAACAGGGTCATTATCAAGATTATTAACAATCCACTTGCGAACATTAGTAAACTCCTTTTCTTTAAGAGACTTTATAAGTTCGTTGATATTTGCCTCAGACATATTTACTAATATACCAGCATCAATTCTACCTGATGTTGAATATCTTTGAAGCTCGTTTAGAACTCTTCTCCAATCTGGAAAGTGTTTGTTCAACAATTCAGCAACAGCTTTCGTATCAAACTGTATATTTTCTTTACCAAGAATTTCTTGTATTCTAGTAAAGAAATTCTGTGCAAGTTTAGGTTTTTCACTATTAGGAATAATAAAATCTATCACAGAACATCTTGAATGTAGTGGTGGTATTAATCTATTCTTATAGTTACAAGTAAGTAAGAATCCACAGTTTTTGTGAAATTCTTCCATGAACCCACGAAGGGCAGGTTGAGTAGATTGGGGATTTAAATAATCTGCTTCATCAAGTATCACATACTTACGACCACCTTCTAGTGATACAGTTGAGGCAAAGTTTTTAATTTTAT
>CAJWSQ010000291.1 GCA_913045895.1 uncultured Flavobacteriales bacterium
TGTGGGGTAAGGTTGGTAGCTTTACTGATGCTAAGATTATCTTCTTTGCAGCTCCAACTATTCGTGGATTTGGATTCAGTAGTGGTTTCGAGTTGCAGTTGCAAGATCGTGCTGGTAACGACATCAATAAAACAGGAGATGTAACTCAAGAGTTCATCAAAAAACTAAGTGCTCGACCAGAGGTTCAGTATGCAACCACATCGTTTAAAACCACATTCCCGCAGTATATGCTTACGGTAAATGTGCCTAAGGTTAAAGAATCTGGTTTGGGTGTAAGTGATATCATGAGTGCCATGCAAGGTTATTACGGTGGTGTGTATACATCAGATTTTAACCGCTTTGGTAAGCAGTATCGTGTAATGGTTCAGGCAGATGTTCCATACCGTGCAGATGCCAAAACATTGAATAACATCTTCGTGAAAACGGGTTCTGGTGAAATGGCTCCAATTACAGAGTATGTATCGCTAGATCGTGTTTATGGTCCTGAAGCTATTGATCGTTTCAATTTGTATACATCAGTAAAAATTACTGGTGCACCAAATGAAGGATACAGTACAGGTGATGCCATCAATGCCATTGCTGAAGTATCGAAAGAATTGCCTCAAGGATACACCTATGATTTTTCTGGTGTAACACGTGAGGAGTTGAAATCAGGTAGTCAAGCCATCTTTATTTTCATCTTGTGTTTGGTGTTTGTTTACTTCTTATTGAGTGCTCAGTATGAGAGTTACATTTTACCATTCTCGGTATTGTTCTCATTACCAATTGGACTAGCAGGTAGCTTTGTGTTTGCTTGGTTGTTCAACATTGATAACAATATCTATTTGCAGATTTCTCTCATCATGTTGATCGGACTCCTGGCTAAGAATGCCATTTTGATTGTGGAGTTTGCACTGCAACGTAGAAAAGAAGGATTGGGATTGGTAGAGTCAGCTATCGAAGGATCTAAAGCGCGTTTACGTCCGATTTTGATGACTTCGTTTGCCTTTATTTTAGGACTTGTTCCATTGCTACTATCAACTGGTGCAGGTGCCGTTGGTAACAAATCAATTGGTGCAGGTGCTGTAGGTGGAATGTTAATCGGAACACTATTCGGAGTTCTTGTTATTCCAATTTTGTTCATCATCTTCCAAGGTTTGCAAGAACGAGTGGGGAAAAAACCAGAAGTGGCTTTACCATCAGAAAATGAGAAGTAAGAGAAAAATGAAACAGTATAGATTTAATATCAATCGAATTGTAGCATTTGCAGTCATGGCATTGTTTGTTTCTTCATGTGGAATAATGAAGAAGTATGAACAGCCAGAATTTACTGAGAATGAACTTTATCGAGGTGCTGATTCTACACAGGTAGATAGCACAACCATTGCAGATTTATCGTGGAAAGAGATTTTTACTGATCCAACTTTACAAAGCTTGATTGATGAGGCTTTGCGCGAGAACTACGATTTAAAAACAGCTGTAAGCAATATCAATTCAGCTGCAGCCAATTTAAGTGGAGCTACTGGAGCTTTGTTTCCGAGTGTTACACTAAACGGATCTGCAACAAGCACACAAATGGCTGAAAACAGAACCATTTCTGCTGCAACGGGATTCAACTCAGAGCAATATCAATTGTATGGATCTGCCAGTTGGGAATTGCCTATTTGGGGTAAGTTGAGAAACGATAGAAAATCGGCAGTTGCTGATTTCTTGGCTTCTGAGGCATATGAAAGAGTGGTTAGAACTCAGTTGATTGCAACCATTGCAACAAACTATTATTCGCTTTTAGCCTTAGATAAACAATTGCGTATTACGGAAGAAACTGCTGAAAACAGAAGACAATATGTGCAAACAGTTGAAAGTTTGAAAGAAGCAGGTAACCTCACAGGTGCTGACATCATGCAGAGTGTGGCTAACCGATTTAATGCTGAGGTTTCAATTCCTGATTTGAAACAACAAATTAGAGAGTTAGAAAATGCAATGAGTACGTTGTTGGGGCGTCAACCAGGTCCGATTGAAAGATCTGAAATTGATGGTCAAGAAATAGGTGTTGATTTGAAAACTGGTGTACCATATCAGTTGTTAGCAAACCGACCTGATGTATCGCAAGCAGAATTGCAATTGCGTAGTGCATTTTATCAGGTGAAAGTAGCTCAAGCCTATTTTTATCCTTCAATTACCATTACAGGAGCAGCAGGTTATACCACAACAGATATTGCCAACTTCATTACTCCAACAGCATTCTTCTCGAATTTAGCAGCAGGTTTAGCGCAACCTCTATTCAATAAAAATCAGAATAGAGCGAGATTGAAAGCCAATCAAGCAGCGCAAGAGCAGGCGTTGTTTAATTACAAGTCTACATTACTTTCAGCTGGTGAAGAAGTATCGAATGCGATGTTCTCTTACGAGATGGCTGAGGAAAAAATGGCCATTCGCGAACAGCAATTGGAGGCGTTGAACAACGCTGTAGAATTTAACGAAGAGCTTTTGCAGTTTGGCGATGCCAGTTACGTTGATGTATTGACATCACAAACCAATTTATTATCGGCACAAATAACTAGTGTAAACGATAAACTGCAACAAATGCAAGCCATAATAGAGTTATACCGCGCACTAGGTGGTGGTTGGAAATGACTCTAATCTACCACATTGAAAAAGCCCCAGCAATGGGGCTTTTTTTGTGTTTAATAGTTTGACTCCAACTCTTGGTATAATCTTATACTGAGCTTCTGAGCTCCCTGCGCCTATTAACCGTCCACTATCCACTCTTTACAAACCTCCAAACACTTTTATGTCAGGCTGAGTGTTTCTGCCTCAAGCAGAAATGTATCGAAGCCTTCCACATCGTTTCCTTCGGCTCCGCTCAGTCAACGGAATTCCAAGTTGACATATTATAGTTTTTCATTCAGCTGTGCTGGATAGAAGAACTTTATGGCAACTGGATAGAATAAATCTTTTGTGGCTCTTTGTGACTTTTGTGGTTCAGAAGAGATTATGTTTAAAAACCTTTTCGTGAGCAATATCTCCAATTCAAAATGATTACTAATTCCAGTCCAATAATGGTTGAGATGCTGAAACGTGGTTCAGCATGACCGAATTTTATATTCGAACTTCCTAATACATTGTACTTAGTACTTGGTTCATTCTTCTGTCAGGCTGAGTGTTTCTGCCCCAGCAGAAATGTATCGAAGCCTTCTTAATACTTTGTACCTAATACTTCGTACCTCTTAAACGCCTACTTCGGTAAA
>CAJWSQ010000292.1 GCA_913045895.1 uncultured Flavobacteriales bacterium
ATTTTAATCAATTAATGAAGGTCAAAGCAAATCACAACAAACCCAATAGGTCTTAATCTGCCAAACAACCGCATAACCTAACCTAAAATGATATGAAGCTAACTCAAAAGCTATCACTAGCTATGGTGCTAACTTTCTTGTATGCCTGCAATAATGGCTCAGCACCTAAAAAAGAATCTAAAGAGAAAGAAGACTACCATGAACTGGCCGAAGCTAGCACAGAGTGTTTAGCTCCTGCAGATTGGTTTAATACTACAACCGGAACGCGGATTACTCCAGCTCCAAATGAAGGGCCAACCAGTGTTTTTGCGAACAATAAAACGGTTACCAATTGTGATTTTCATCAATGGTCGTGGCAAAAGTTCTTATGGTTAACTAATGAAGAAAATGGTGTGCCGACATTCATGAATTTAATTCAAGTTCAACCCAACGGTGACTTAATTCAAAGAGGTGGTCCTGTTATGTTGTCTGAAACAGCTCAGGCTAGCTCGTCAACAGATGTGCTGAAGACTCCCAATTATGCATCAGGAACACCACCTCAAACAACGGTGTATTACTCCATTTCAATGAATGAATTGATGTTTAGTACTATGAATAAGTATGCATCAATGGCCAGTGCTGATCCATCAAGTGTAAAAGGCATAGCATTTCCTGTAGGAGCCTTTGAAGTAAAAACATCTTGGATTGATGTAGCAGGTCTTTCTGATACTTCATCTTATTTCATAACCAATGGCGTAATAAATGGAACTAAGGCTAGAGTAGCTTTATTAGGTATGCACGTGGTTGGAGTTGTTGAAAATCACCCAGAATTTGTTTGGGCTACTTTCGAGCACGAAAACTTAGCTCCAGCATACGATTGGGGTCAAGCTACTCCAACATCAGATGCACCTGTAACTAGTTCTAGCGACTACCCATTCTTTGATAAGTCGCAAACGGCAACGGTTAAAAATATCACCTCAGGTAACGGTGTTTACTCTAATATTTTCTCGGTTTATCAATATGGAGTTCCTGTTCAAAAGATGATGAAAGGATCGCATAATGTGCAAGTTTTCATGGAAACCAGTCAGGATGGATCTCAAAACTTCAACAACATTCGCACGATAAACGCAAGTGTAAAGAGTCAGTTAACTGGAGTTTGGAATAGCTATATCTACAACGGTTCTATCTGGATTAATACCGAAGGGTATGAAAAAGGAGCAGATCAAATAGCTCTTTTAGATTCTTTAGGCTACAATCTGTCTAACTCAAAACCAGGTGATTTAACGCGAGGTTCTGTGGCTGCTTACAACATAACAATGGAGACCTATGTTCAAGTTGGATTTAATCCATCTTCTATTCATGGAACTGATGTTTCAAACCTGGCGAATTGCTTGTCTTGTCACAATGCCTACGATACAAAAGAGGCAAGATCGCCTTTATACATTAGTCATGTTTTCTCTGGAAAAGTGAAATCGTTACAAGGCAAAACACCTAAAGAGATTAAGAAGATACACGTAGATCAAATTCGAGCACAGTTTGCTATGCGAGCTAGTGATAAAAAAGAATAACTATTCAAAAGACCTTTGTTAGCGAAAGTCTCCCTTTAATTTGGGAGACTTTTTTTGTTTTTTTATTCCATCTTTGATTTGTGACCAATAGTAGGAAGTCTATACTCAGTTTGCCTTATTTTCAGCTTATAGCAAGCATTGTTGTTGTGTTTGTTGTTTATGGAAAGACCTTGAAGTTTGATCTTGTGTTAGATGATGATTTAGTCATAAACAACACACATGTTCAAAGAGGAGTTTCAGGTATTCCTGATATCATGTCTTCTGGTTATTTAAGTGGCTTTAATGGAGCGAGCTCAACCTATAGACCACTTCCATTGGTGACTTTTGCATTGGAGCAATCCATACATGATTTAAATCCCATTTGGAGTAGAATTTTCCAATTGATCTTGTACGCGTTAGCCGTAGTTCTACTTATCCAATTAGCCAAGTTGTGGTTCAGTAATTTTTCAAATTCGCTGCTACTATTTGTCGGACTTCTTTTTTTACTGAACCCGATTCATACAGAGGTAGTTTGTAACCTTAAAAGTAGAGATGAATTATTGGCTGTAGTGTTCGTTTTGCTGACGTTATTTTCTGTGTCAAAGTATAGAGAAAGTAAATCGCTTAAATGGTTGATTTATTCAGGTGTGTCGGCATTATTGGCCTTTATGTCCAAAGAAAATGCAGTGATGCTGTTTGTTTTTGTGCCTCTACTGAATCTGATTTTTTTCAAAAACGGTTGGCAGGCGTCCATAAAAGCATCGTTAGGAGTTGCTGCAGCCACAATCTTATATTTTTCAATTCGCTATGTGGTTCTTGATGCGAATAACTTACCTCAAGAGCAATTTGTGATGAACAATGCATTTGTACACACCACTCTTTTCGAAAGAGTAGGGAATAGTGCCTACTTATTGCTGTTATACGTATTCAAAGCGCTAATTCCTTATAAACTAACCTGGGATTACAGTTACAGCACACTTCAATTTCATTCCATTACAAGTTTAGTTGGAGGTGTTAGTTTGTTGGTTGTACTTGCTGGAATTGCTCTTTTAGTATGGAAAAGAAAATCAGTTAGAAATTACTTGATTCTAGTTGCTGGTTTTGTTCTGTTTTTAGTGACCGTATTGAATTTTTTCGTGTTAATCGGAGCCAATTTTGCTGAGCGCTTTTTAATGATCCCCAGTGTATTTATAGCGTTATTACTGGGGTTGGTTATCAATGATTTGATTCGCACTAAAAAGTTGAATGAAAAATCAGCTTTACTAGTGTGTACAGCTCTGAGTTTGTTTTATAGTGTTGTAACTATTAATAGAGCTTCAGATTGGAAAGATAATGAGACCTTGTTTTTTGCTTCTCTTGAAATTTATCCTGATACAAAAAAACCTCATGCTTATGCTGATGTTCAAATAGGTGTTCTAATGACTTGTCATTCTACCACCTATTTGAGAGTTGAGCTAATTGAAAAACAAAAGCAGAAAGGGTAGGCTGCAGCAGATAAATAGGCTAGGAAAGATCAAGTAGCTTCTGATAAAATAGCAGCAAAACTAGGCAAGCAAATGCTTGAGCCAAAATGACTCTGGAGGTACATATGCAAGCATGTGCATTGATACTGTAAGATTTGATGGTCATGCGAATCCTTCGACTAACTACATTGCCTACTCTACATG
>CAJWSQ010000293.1 GCA_913045895.1 uncultured Flavobacteriales bacterium
GGGTAATCTGTTATGAAAGTTGGTTGAATGTAGTTGTGCTCACATTTCTCACCAAAAAGTTCATCAATGAGTTTTCCTTTACCCATTGTTTCATCTACTTCAATACCCAACTTGCGACAAACATCACGCAATTCGGCTTCGTTCATCCCTTTCACATCGTAACCCGTGTGAATTTTAATGGCTTCTAAAATCGGAACGCGTTGGAATGGCGCTTTCATGCTGATGGTATTTTCGCCCACCTGAACTTCTGTTGATCCAGTAACTTCAGTAGCTACTTTTTCAATCATCTGCTCGGTGAAATCCATCATCCAGTTGTAGTCTTTGTAGGCTACATATATTTCCATTACCGTAAACTCTGGGTTGTGTGTTCTATCCATCCCCTCGTTACGGAAATCTTTGGCAAATTCATACACACCATCAAATCCACCTACGATCAATCTTTTCAGATACAATTCGTTGGCGATACGCAAATACAAAGGAATGTTTAGTGCGTTGTGATGCGTAATAAACGGACGAGCCGCAGCTCCACCCGGAATTGATTGTAGAATGGGTGTTTCAACTTCTAAATACCCGCGATCGTTGAAGAAACTACGCATGGTATTCATAATTTTTGTTCGCTTGATGAACGTGTCTTTCACGTTTGGATTCACCACCAAATCAACATAGCGCATGCGATAACGCGCTTCAGGATCGGTGAATGCATCGTATACTTTACCTTCATCATCGGTTTTTACAACCGGAAGCGGACGCAATGATTTTGAAAGAACCGTTAATTTTTGAACGTGAACGGTAATCTCACCCATTTTCGTGGTGAAAACATATCCTTCAACGCCAATGAAATCACCAATATCAAGCAATTTCTTGAATACATCGTTGTAAAGGGTTTTGTCATCCTCGTTCGGACAAATTTCGTCACGAGCAATGTACACCTGAATTCTACCAGTGCTGTCTTGCAACTCAGCAAACGAAGCCTTACCCATGATGCGCTTACTCATGATACGACCAGCTAACTTAACCTGTTTATAATCAAGCTTACTGCGTTCATAGTTTGCGTGAATGTCATCTGCAAATGCATTCACATCAAATTTTTCAGCCGGGTAGGGATTGATACCCAAATCGCGTAATTTTTGAAGCGATTCTCTACGGATAATTTCTTGTTCTGAAAGTTGCTGACTCATGTAGTCTTCGTTTTCAACGATTTAAAAATTGAGCGCAAATATACATGGAGGCATTAAACCCGCTTGTATGGTGGGTTGAGTTTTTATATCTATTTGGTTATTAGGTATTTTACACTACTTTTATAAACTAAACAACTATTTAAATCCTATTAACTATGAAAACAACACTATCTGGCATGCGTACTTCTTGTACCCAAGCCACACTAAAACAAACTTTTTATGGTTTAAACATCCTTTTAGCTATTCAACTTATTTCTACTGATGTTATTAGCCAAAGTTGCTCAAACGGCCCACCTGCTAACCCTTTAACCGAAAATAACAAGTGTAAATTAAGCTCTACATCTGGTAGTACACCAGATGCTAAATGGCAAGAAGCTATTACAGACTACAACAGTGTAAACAACGGCCAAATTTCATACAAACAGAAATACCGTTCTGTATTTGTAAACCAAAGTGTTAATGGGAATGGTGGGTTTGCAGTAGTTGAAAATAATACATACCATTACTTTGACGCCAAAGCAGTGGGATCAACATTTGGAGTTGATGGAGACAACAATGCAGTTTATGAACGTGAAGATGATTTATTGAATGATATTGTAGCAAATAATTTTGATGAAATCATTCTCTACAACGTATCTGCAATTCTGGCACATGGTGATGAATTAGCTTCTGATCATTCTGACAACGATCCAATTTTTGACAATACAATGCTTGAAAACGAAACCATGGAGTGGCATCTGGCTAGGTTTATATATAAAGCCAAAGATCAACACAATTTAAAAGTTGTGGCATCTGTGCCCGATGATATTTCAAACAGCAGTTATCAAGATAGATTTTACCAGTTTTACGTAGATTATGCAAGAACCAGTATACCCGATAACTACGCTGAAATTGCAGATCAAATTGAAAACTACTTCATAAACAAATACGGACCTATTTGGGCAAGCACGCCTGAACGTTTGCCTTATTTAGACTATGGTGAAGATACCTTGTTTTTCCCTGTAGTTGATGGCCGTATATCGTGGGTTGATAAAACACTTACAGATATTTACAACTTAAATCTATTTGAATATAGGGTAAGAACAGGGCTAGTAGGCGAAAACAATTGGGGAATTCCTGAAGATGAACAGCCACTTGAAGCTATAAACCCTATTGGCACTGGAGACAACAAGTGTAAAAATGCTTTTGATGGCCACTTATTTGAGTGGGAATGGTGGGTTAGACCCAAAGATCAATACGGTAACACCATGAGCTGGAGCCAATATCAAGTTGATAGCAATTTACTGGGTTTATTAGAACTGATTCATTTCAGTAAAGCACTGCAAACACTTGCTGAACCTTGCTACCCACAACACTATGTAGTTCAAGATAATTTCAGCAACACCAGTTTTCAGAATACATTTTTTACAGAACAGCAACGAGCCAATAAAATAGATTCTATTGCTGATAGGATATACTTGTACAGTTACCACAAAAATCCATGTGATTGCTATTGGGGGCAGGGAAACAACAACACCATTGGCGACCCAAAAGATTTCAATTATAAGGTTGACTTATTAGCCAACAACAATTATGGCTCAGGTAATAATGGTGGCGGAACATTTGTTCTACCGGTATTTATGGCTAAATATTATGATAGTGTCTTAATTAATAGCCCAGATGTACCTCAAGAATATGGCGATGGTAATAGGGGTTGTAACAATGATTTAGACAACTGTGATTATTGCAGCGCCAAAAGCGGTACAGCACTTAATTTCTTATATGACAATGGCTACCCTAAAGAGCTAGGTTATGTAGAAAACAGCTTTCAATACCAGTATGATTTTGATGGAGCAAACACCTCACCTCAAAATAGTGATAACATTATATTTGGATACACTTGGTTTAAAACCAGACTATTACAAGACAACGGCTTTGTAAGTGGTATTAACGATTCTGAATTAGACGGAAGTTATTACACCTGGCGCGTTTATCCCAACCCAACCTCTAATAAC
>CAJWSQ010000294.1 GCA_913045895.1 uncultured Flavobacteriales bacterium
TAATGATTGATCCGAGAGAAACTTGGCCTTGTCTTTCAACAAATCATACAACTGCTTACTTTCTGTTTCACTTAGAAAGTGATCGAAATAGGTAACATCACAGTTTAATGGTAATTGAATCATGTATAAAGTGGCTTTGCTCAAATCTATGAATAAGTGATGAATGAAGTTTTCAAGTAATTTTCTAAAAAGATTAGACTTAATTTTAAGGCTTTATATTTAATCTATGCAATTCAAAAATCTACTACTGATATCCGTACTCCTAAGTTCATTTTTTGCTCAAAATACTTTTGCCCAAAAAGATTCAGAAACTGAAATCCTGGACACCATACTTGCTGATGACATGAATATCAGCTTGAATTCTAATCGTGAGTTTTCTTGTTGGGGGTCAAAAAAAGTGGATTCAATGACAAATAATGGCGAAGACAGGAATATCAGTAATCGAGATTTTGCCCAATTAGATGCTCTACAACACTTTGTATACGCCTTTAATTATCCTGAATCTTACCATCAATCGTGTACATTTTTTATCGACCCCATCTTCTCTGAAAATGAAATACCATCGGAATTGAGGTTTGATGGCGAAGGATACAGAATGAGCATTAGACAAGCCTCAGCTATTTTGGGTAATAGAGACTCAACTAGTATTCTGATGCAGGCTTGTATTCTAAAGCAAGGCAGTGTCCAAAACGTATTTAAAAAAGCAATTGTAAATTACCAATTCTGTGAACTCATACCTGCTTTAATTTCAACCTATCTGCAACAGCAAAACAAAGACAATTACATCCTCACTACCCTTTGCCAAATGATGAGAAACGCTGGTTATAAAGAGTTCTTAAATAGTCCTATTAATACAACACTTTATGAAAAAGTTGCCGACAAACCTTTTTCAGAAAAAATCAAGCACTCAATTCCAAATTCAAAAAAGAATAACGCTGCTATTCTTAAAATGGCACATAATTACTACGAATGGGAAAAAACCTTGGAAAATAAATTTGTTCAGATAACGCAAGGAGAATACACTATTGGAGAAGAAAATCACCCTATTAACCCGGTAAGAAAAGTAACACTTCCTGCATTCGAAATCAGCAAATATGAAGTTACGAATGCTGAATTTATGGCATTTGTAAAAGCTACTGGTTATGTTACAGATGCTGAAAAAAAACACAATGCCTCAGTTTTTAGAGTTGGTTTAGATGAATTTGAATGGATAAATGACTCTTCAGCTAACTGGAGGTTTCCAAACGGGTTAACTAAAGGAGGAATTCTAGATAAAATGAATCATCCTGTAACTTGTATTAGCTATGCAGATGCTGAGGCATATTGCAATTGGGCCGATGTTCATTTGCCCACTTTTGAACAATGGGAAGTTGCCGCTAGAGGTGGGTCAAATAGTGTCTTCTTTTTTGGAAATGATTCAACAAAAATTCATGAATATGCCAACATCTGGAAAGGGAAAAACCACTTTAACGCATCTCCAAATGATAGTTTCCAACTCACAGCTCCTGTAGGTAGTTATATTCCCAATCCGTATGCGCTATTCGATATTTATGGAAATGTATTTGAGTTTTGTTCTAACAAACCAAATGCATTCAACCAATTTGAAGATATTGTGGTTACCCGTGGCGGTTCTTGGTGGTGTTCCACCAATTCTTGTAACTACTTTAACTCTGTTGATATTGGAAGGGTAAATAGACATGCTTCTTTCTCAAACAATGGGTTTCGAGTGGTTCATTAATCTTAAACTCAAAATAATTGTTCAGTAAACCTACACACTCTGCTATCTTAGCAACAACAAATCAAATTGAACTGTTAATGACTGAACAAGAAAAATTATATGAGACTCTGGGTGAGTTACTTTTTGCAGTAGCCAAGGCAGATGGAGTTATTCAAGATGAAGAACGCGAATCATTGAGTGAACTGCTTAAAAATCATCCTTGGGCTTCAGAAATTAAGTGGTCATTTAACTATGAAGAAAACAGAAATTCTTCAGTTGAAGATATCTACAATAAAGTTATAAGCTATTGCCACAGTTATGGACCAACTCCAGTTTACGAAGAGTTTATTGATGCCATGAAATTTGTTGCATCTGCCTCTCAAGGAATTGATGAAAGCGAATCTAAAATCATTAGTTCCTTTTCTAAGGATCTTATCGGTAGATTTCAAAGAGATTTGGAGAAGTTAAAATAAGCCTATATCACAAATCAATAATGGCCGATGACGAAAGTTGTCGGCTTTTTTGGAACTAAAAAGTGCTCATTACAAGTTATTTTGAGCAGCTAATTCCGTAATCAGAACTCAAAAGTTTAGCACTCTTTTCTTTACTCAAGCTATCCATCACAGCTCGTACATCATCATCACTCACACAAAATGTACCTAAAGCCTCAATCTCTCTTTCTGAATCATCTATAATTGAGCACCTGTAGCAATTTCCACCTAACCCGAAAGCAGCAATCATTACACCATAAAATATAAGCGAATAAAAGAATCTTTTAGTCTTGGAACGCGATTGAATCGCGCACCAGCGTAGGAGACACTACCAACACATTTAAAAAACAATCTCTATATCTCTAATAAAGGCATCTTTGTTAAAGTCTATGGGTAATCTCTTCATACTGTATATTCTTTCTCCTGATTCTTTAACCTTTAAGACAATTTGCTCTCTTTTTTCTTTATTAGAACAATTCACTAACTCTTTTATATTATCAAACTTGGAACTAATTAACAATATACCTTCTTTCCTAAATAACTTTGACTTTTCAGCAACTTCGTCATCTCCTAGGTACCCATACATCAACAAAGTATGCCTTACTTCTACAATACCGTCACCGTAATATTTTTCTTGAAAAAAAGAGCTTAAAATTTTCTTCAATTCGTCCACAATGAAGCTAATTTCTTCATATTCAAAACCTGTATCCCTATCTACTTTCAAAGTGTATTTCATACTCATAAACTCCACCGCTACCGAACGATTCCTATCGTGTGGATAGCTCAAATATAAAGCCTTAAAAATCAATAATTATAGAAACACATAGATCACCAAAAACTGCAAACAAAAAAAGCCTTTCAAACACACTACGTTTGAAAGGCTTGCTTTAATTGCGTGGGCCCAACAGGGCTCGAACCTGTGACCCCCTGATTATGAGTCAGGTGCTCTAACCA
>CAJWSQ010000295.1 GCA_913045895.1 uncultured Flavobacteriales bacterium
GAGTCTGAGCTTGCTCAGAGTTCAATTGTTGGGAGGGCTTCGATACATTTCTGCTTGACAAAGAAGTGTTGGGTGGTTTGAGGGTTTGTGAAAACCTGACAGGTTTAAAGTTGAGTAACATTTCAGGATCTCAACCATTATTGGACTGGGTTTAGTGATTTTTTGAAAAAATCAAAAAGCCCCCATCGACTTTGCTCTGGGGACTTTTCTAATCTATAAATGATCTGCTAATTATGCTTCAGCTTCTGCCAACGTAGGATAATCAGTATATCCTTTTTCGCCTGGCATATAGAAAGTTGAAGAATCTCCTTCTGCTAATTCAGCATTTTGCTTGAATCGCTCTACTAAATCTGGATTAGCAATGTAAGCTCTACCAAAAGCGACTAAATCGCCTTTGCCAGCTTCCAAATCTGCTTCTGCTGTTTCTTTGGTGTATCCACCACTTAAAATGTAAGTACCGTTAAACGCTGCACGAATTTTAGCTTTTATGCTAACAGGAACTTCAGGAGACCCCATAGTTGAGTGATCAACCACGTGAATGTAAGCTACACCTAGTTTACTCAATTCTTCAGCAATGTACGTGTAAGTCTCATCAATTTGAGGATAAACTCCACCCTCTTCTACTCCAAAAGCTCCGTAAGGAGAAACACGTACACCAACCTTGCCAGCACCAATTGCTTCAACTACTGCTTTGGTTACATCCAACAAGAATCGAGAACGATTTTCGATAGTATCACCACCATATTCATTGGTCAAAGTATTCACATTTGGATTGATGAATTGCTCAATCAAATAACCATTGGCACCATGAATTTCAATTCCATCAATACCCGATTCAATCATGTTTTTAGAAGCAATAACATACTCCTCTATGGCTTGTTTGATGTCTTCAGATGTCATTTCTCTTGGCTCAGTATGAGGAACCATTCCATCGGTATCAGTCCACATATCTCCTTGTTTGGTTTGAGTAGTTGGAGCAACAACCTCAGCTCCATCAACCATATTTTGAAGTGCCGATACTCTACCAGTGTGCATCATTTGAACGAAGATTTTACCTCCTTCAGCATGAACTGCATCAGCTACCTTTTTCCAACCCGCTTTTTGTTCATCTGAATAAGCACCAGAGATACGTGCATATCCCAAACCATTTGGAGATGGAGAAACACCTTCAGTTATGATTAATCCAGCACCAGCTCGCTGACTGTAGTAGGTTGCTTCTAATTCGCTCGGAGCATTATTTATTGCTCTTGAACGGGTCATTGGAGCCATTACAACTTTGTTGTTTAGGGTATAGTCACCCAATTTTGTCGACTTGAATAATTCACTCATTTCTACGGTAATTTAAAGAGTCTGAAACGCCTTAAAAACCATATGGTTTCAGGTTAAGAAAGATTTATTTGTACATACATATATATGTGAGTAATCACTTTCATCTCGATGTTACTGAGGCCGAATTCAATAAGTCTGTATATTGATCTCAATAAAAAATTGTGAACCATGCTCAACCAAATCGAAGCGTTTTACGAAAAACAGAATGAGGCTACCCGTGAATGCTTGTTGTATTTGCGACAAGAAATATTGAAACTTCATCCTAAAATCAATGAGCAGTGGAAATATGGCGCACCATTTTTTTGTTACGAAAAGAAAATGTTCTGTTATTTCTGGATCGACAAAAAACTGAAACAACCCTACGTGAGTGTAGCTGAAGGTAGAAGACTGGATCACCCCATGTTAGAACAAGGAGACAGAAAGCGGATGAAGATTATTCGAATTAATCTTGATGAAGACCTCCCAATTTCTGAAATCAGATTGATATTAAATGAGGCCTTAACATTTTACTGAGAAGCCATAACTTCTAATAGCTCAACCATGAGTCAAAAAGAATATACCAACGGAGAAATAACCATTTTGTGGAAACCTGAACTTTGTATTCACTCTGGTGTTTGCGTTAAAACACTTCCACAAGTTTACAACCCAAAAGAACGCCCTTGGATTAAGATCGAAAATGCTACTTCAGTAGAGTTGGTTAAACAAGTAAGTAAATGTCCGTCAAAGGCATTGAGCATTAAGTAAAATAGTATGTCCCGTATAGAATTAGAAGAACAAGATAATAGAGGTCGATTTGTGATATATAAAGAAGACCAAGAAGCAGGAGAAATGACTTTTTCAAAAGCTGAACCCAACAAAATCATCATTGACCATACAGCTGTTTATCCAGAATTAAGAGAACAAGGAATGGGAAATGAATTGGTGATGGCAGGCGTAAAATTAGCCAGAGAAAAAGGCTTAAAAATTGTTCCACTATGCACCTAAGCAAATAAAGTATTGAAGAGTGATGATAACTTTAAAGATGTATTGCAGATGTGAGGAACAATAGCAAAGGTTTAAAGCAGCTTATTTGTTAAAAAATACGTCATGTAGAAACATTAACATCCAATGGAAAATCAGTTTACTACATTCAAACCAAAAAACAATTTAGTTTCGAAATATGTAGACTATTACTATTTGGAAGTCAATTTGGAAAACCAATCAAGAAAATACCTGTGTTTTCCACATCTAAATAATGCTATTTCTATTTACAGCAATCACACTCCAAAGAACATACATTCGCCCGAAAACATTCCTACTCATGAAGTTACGTATGATGAGGATGCCGGTGCTCTTCAAATTTTCTCACCAATTAGACATGATGTTTTTCAAGTTATTCAAAACGGTTGTATACATCGTGTCGTTATCATTTTCAAACCACTAGGAATTCAACAATTTTTCAGAGATGTTGATCCTTCTACTATTTCATATTCGAACTTATTTACAGATTCTGAAACTAACATATTGCTAAGCACAAATGATCCTGAGGTATTAGTAAATGCTCTTGATTCGTTTTTATTGAATCGGTTTGAGGAATACAGAAATCCGATTACAGAAGCAACAATTGAAGCCATTATTCAAGATGGAGAAGACTTTAAGGTTGAACAATGTGCAAATGAATACATATATACCAGAGTCGAATGCATAAATAGTTGATGATGGATACATTACCAATACATTGAGCACATACAGCTCCGATGATGATGTTGATGATAGCTTCGGTTTGTGCTCCCTTGAAAATGATAGTGATGCGTGCAGGG
>CAJWSQ010000296.1 GCA_913045895.1 uncultured Flavobacteriales bacterium
ATCGGAAAAACACTTCATTCATTTGAAATCACTTCCTTTGAAACCGTGATATACGTTCAAGTACTCGAATATTTAGGAACGCTTGTTTTTGCTATCAGTGGTGCGTTAACTGCAGCCAACAAGAAGTTTGATTTAATGGGAATTGGCATTGTGGCTTTTGTTACCGCTTTGGGTGGCGGAACTCTGCGCGATATTTTGATTGGCATTGAACCCGTTTCGTGGATGTCTAACAAATGGTATTTGCTCATCGTCTCATTGGGAGCGGGAATTGCATTTGTTTTTCAAAAGAAATTAGAGCCGTTGCGCAAAGCCTTTTTTGTGTTTGATGCCACTGGTTTGGCGGTTTTCTCTATTGCAGGATTGGAAATTGGCTTGATGCAAAACATCGATCCCGTTTAAGCTGTTTTTCTAGGAATGATTAGCGGTACCATGGGGGGCGTGATTCGAGATGTGTTGTGCCAAGAAACGCCCTTGATATTTAGAGAAGAGATATACGCCTCAGCAGCACTGATTGGCGCTTTGGCCTATCTGGGTTTAACGCACACCTCATTGCCCAACGATATCAATACCATCATTACCATTGTTTTGGTGCTTACCATTAGAGTAGTGGCCGTTAAGTATCACGTAGGATTACCCAAAGTAAAATGAGCAAATCGGCATTTAAATCATACATCAAAGGACTTACTAAAAAGCAGTTGGAAGAGCAAATTGAAGATTTGTACGACCGCTTTAAGGAGGTGAAAACATTCTACGATTTTGCGTTTAATCCGAAGGAAGATAAACGCATGGATGAAGCCAAAGCCAAGATTACCAAAGAGTATTTCCCTACCAACGGGCGCAGACCGAAAAAGAGGAGGAGTGTGGCTCAAAAGTATGTGCGTCACTTTATGCAATTGGGCATGGATCCGTATTTGGTGATTGACCTCATACTGTTTCACGTAGAAGTGGCACAAACCTACGATGCCGAAATGCCTATCCGTTCAGAAGCCTTTCATAAAGCCATGTTTAAAAGCACCGAGCAAGCCTTGAAACTCTGTGCCGAAAACGGTTGTTTTCCAGAATTCTCAGATCGCTTTGAAGCCATTGCCAACCACGCTGGCCGCTATAGTTGGATAAACGCTAGGTTGTTTTATGCGTTGATTGGGGAGTGATTTAACTTTCTAGATATGAAACGTAGGGCATTTATAGCATCGTTATTGTCTCCCAGCAGAAAATGATTTAGAAAAGTCTGAATTGCGACAGACTTTAATTTGGGATTGGCTCTATCTTTACAATTATGAATATCGAAAGACTTGTAAATGAGATATTATTTTGCGAATAGGTAAAATTTCTTCCCGCAGTTTTCGCACTTCTGTAATTCACTCTGCAAGCGCTGAATCTTTTGACAAGATGGGCATTTTACTCTGATTTTCCTTGGTGTGTTTTTGGTTAAACCAACAGAGCCAAGTCGGTATATACCAAGCCCTATAAGAATATCCTTTATATCTAAGATCTTGGAGCTATTGTTTACAGAAACAAGTACTATTCCTGTAGCAGAATCATCAACATGAGGAATAGCTTTGTAAAATATGGTTTTTGAATTCTCGTCATCTACTTCTGTAAACACTTGCTTATGAGTTGAAGTCCATAAGAATCCTGCAGCTTTGTAAAATTTTTTAGTATCTGACATTCTTCAGGATAAGTCGATTGGTCAATAAATTGATAGAGAATAAAAATTTGTCCAGATTCAAAATGAGAGATGAGTAAATGTTAAATGTCACCAAGCAATTTGCTTTTAGTAGATTCTTTTCTTTTTGAATTTAATGTCTTGAGTTTACCTGTGCTGAACTTAACGTTTAGCATAAGCGGCTGTATTAATGCCGCTTATACCTTTGTTAGCAAATCGTTTACTCTTTTATCAATTTTATAAAAGCCATTTTATCTCCTGCTTGAATCGAAACAAAATAAATTCCTGTTGGATTTTCAATTGTAAGGCTTAGCGTTTGGGTTTGTGTAATTTCATGTGATTGAATCACTTTTCCAGAGACATCAGTAATGAATACCTGTACATCATCATACGCATCATCTAAGTCTATAGAAAAATTACCATTGGTTGGGTTTGGATATACAGCAAATCCATCACCAAAATTATTTTCTTCTAAACCAACGGTTGTAATAGCCATACAAGCAGAAGTGTCCACACAACTATTTTCTGTTAATTCTACTGCATAATTACCATTTGCTACTGGAGTGAAAGATGAATTGGATTCACCATTGAAAGGAGTATAGTTGTTATCACAATCTAACCAGGAATATGTAGCATTTGTGTTGTTTGCAGAAATTGTAATTCCGCTTACTGAGGTTGTGATGTCTGAAACGCTGTTAATGGTAAGATTAAGGGTTATAACAGAATCACAACCGGCAGCATTGGTTAAAGTATGCGTTGCTGAGTCATTGGAAGAAGTGTAGGTATTCCCATCAATCCAGGTGTAGCTGTAGCAAGCAGTTTGTGTGTCTGTACTAGTAGTTATTGGACAATAACTCATTTTATGCACAAAAACATCATAATTTCCAGCAGAAGTAAGGTTGCTTGTTCCCGCTCCGGGGTCGAAATCTCCAGTGCCTTTAAAGCGTCCTGTTGTATATATATTTCCTGAAGTATCTACTGTGATAGAATACCCCTCTTCATGTGAAGTACCCCCAAATGCTCTAGCCCAAATAAAATTACCTGAAGTGTCTAATTTTTGAACGAAAACATCATAACCTCCAGCTGCAGTAAGGTTACTTGTTCCCGCTCCGGGGTCGAAATCTACTGTGTTAACAAAAACTCCTGTGGTATACACGTTTCCTGAAGTATCTACTGTGATGGAATGCCCCTGATCAATTAAAGTACCCCCAAATGCTTTAGCCCAAATAAAATTACCTGAAGCATCTAATTTTTGAACGAAAACATCATAAAATCCAGCAGAAGTTAGGTTACTTGTTCCAGCTCCGGGGTCGAAATCTACTGTGGCCCAAAACAAACCTGTGGTATACACGTTTCCTGAAGTATCTACTGTGATGGATTGCCCCCAATCATGTGAAGTACCCCCAAATGCTTTAGCCCAAATAAAATTACCTGAAGCATCTAATTTTTG
>CAJWSQ010000297.1 GCA_913045895.1 uncultured Flavobacteriales bacterium
ACGAACTGATACATTAAGTTTCTGTTGTATTGTGCATTTCCGTGTTGCGTAACTAAGTCATTTGCTCTTGAAGAGATTCCTTGATTTGCGTGAAGTCTCGCTGTCGCATTGTCCCCTCTAGCTAAAGCATAACGTGCAGCTAAAGTATGACCAGCTTCTTCCCAAGTTCCACCTGCTAATCTAGAACCACCGTATCCATCAGCAATAGAAGCAGCACCAACTTTAGTTATTCCAGATTCGATTAAATCAATCGCTCCGAGTACTACATTGTCTTGTGTATCATAAGAAGGCTTAGGAAATTCTTTGATATTAGCAGCTTGACTAAATGGAACATCTCCGTAAAGAAGCGCCATATCAGCAAATAATGTTCCCTGAAGAATTTCAGCAATCCCCTTGACTAGATCAGAAGCGTCCTCATCATTAATTATAAGTTGTGCGTTTTTGATACCATCAATGTAGGCATTATTCCACATATTGTTGTAGTTCCCACGGTTAGGAGAGTAGGTGTTTAATGTCAAGTATTGACGATCACCACCACTCATTTGGTTACTGAAAACAGCAGCATAACGAGCATTATTACTTCCCATGTGTTGCATAACTGCTAACTGTACCTGACCAATTATAAGGTCAGAAGAAGCAACGACAAATCCATTCGGATCATCATTCAGATCCTCTGTATAGCTTTCACAGCTAGCTATCGCTAGTACCGCGAAAATCGGTAATATAAATTTATATAGTTTCATAGTTGTTTTGTTTTAAAATCCAATTCTAAGTGTAGTAATAAATGATCGAGTTCCAGGATTACTGAAATACTCTAACCCTCTACCTCTTGAAGCTCCTGTTAAGTTGTTTTCTGGATCAAATCCTTCTACACCTGTCCAAGTGTAAAGGTTTCTTCCTGAAACTGAAAGATTCATTGAACTAACTCTAAGAGATTTAATCAATTCTGGGTCAAATTTATAAGTAAGTGTAATCTCTCTTAGTTTAATCCATGAAGCATCCATGATGAAAGGCTCACTAACATCACCAAATCCACCACCATTAGTTGTCCACCATTCAGAGTCAATCACAACTGGACCTGCACCAAAGTCTTCTTGATACCCTCGGTAAGATTGTCCATTTGCAACAGGTGCTCCTGCCGCATTCACGATAGTACCTCCTGTATTATTAACGTTTTTGGCTCCTGTATTAGCATGAACTCCCATGTAATGTAGTACACCGTAAGTACCATTCCAAACATCATTTCCTTGAGAAGTTTCAAACATAGTAGATAAAGAGAAATTCTTGTAATCTACATTGAGACCAAGACCTGCACGAAAGTCAGGATTAGGATCTCCTACACCAATTTTCTTTTCAGCAGCAGCAACAGGAAATTTATTATCATTTGTTACATAAGCTCCACCAGGAGTAACACGTTCGTAGACACCACCTCTAAGTACACCGAAAGGATATCCTTCTGCAATACCTGATGAAGTAGATGTAAATCCATTTAGAATGAAATAAGAACTACCTGCTAAATCGGTTACAATATTTTTGTTTTGAGTGAAACTTCCGTTAAGATTAATATTCAGATCTTCACCTCTAAGCAAATCTAATTTAAAGTCAATCTCTAGACCTTTATTAGTAACTGTTGCAGCATTCTGAAGAGAGGAGCTAAACCCTGAAGATGGTGTAGTTGGCAAAGCTAAAATCACATCAGTAGTTTTGTTGTCATAATATGTAATACCTAGACCAATTCTATTGTCTAGCATACGTACATCAACACCAAATTCAATCTCAGTTTTTCTTTCTTCTTTTAAGTCAGGATTTCCACGAGTTGAAGATTGAGTAAAAGGGTTTCCATAAAGGGACCCCTCTAAATCATCACCCCAACTAGAACCAGTTCCACCTGGACCAAATGTAGTAGAAGTAGCATAAGGACTAGCCTCAATTCCTACTTCACCATATCCAATTCTGAATTTACCAAAGTTTAAAAAATCAGAATTCACTAAATCTGTAAACTTGTAACCAAATGATGCACTAGGATAGAAGATAACTCCAGCTCCAGGCAATGTAGATACACGCTCTCCACGACCAGTAAATTCTAACAGGAAGTTGTCGTATAATTCAAGATTGATAAGCCCATAAACACCACTTTTGGTAGTAAATGAAGTGAAACCAGAAGGAGTAGAGTTTAAACCAGTAGTGTTACCAGGATTAAAGTAAATCTGATCCGGATTGGTGAAATTAGCTTCATTAGCACTAAGTCTTCTGTAGTTGTTTTCAAACTGTTGGTATCCTACCACATAATTGATGCTAATATCATCAGTTATTGTATTGTCACCAGTAACAAATAAGTTTAACTGAGAATTTTTCTCAGTTATACGATCTTCACCCCAAGTACCATTGTTACCACTACCAGCAGAACCTGCAGGTTGGTAATCAGTACGGTTATCTTGGTAAAAATCAATGCTGTATCGAGCAACAAGGTTTAAAAATCCTAATTTATAATTTACCTCAGGTGCAAAAATAAATCGGTCAACTGTGTTAACGTTCTGTTGTTCATTCATCGTCCAAATTGGGTTATTATAAGTTGGAACACTATAGTTGAAAGAACCACTAGAATTATCAAAAGTTCTATAAGAACCAGTTGGGCGACGATAACTTCTGTGAGAACGTGGAGTAACTGAAGTTACAGCACCATTTATTCTATAGTTAGTTCCTCGCCAGTCACGTATATCAAAATCAGGAGAAGTCCTTAAGTAACCTAAGTATAAACCATTTAAATTAGATCCAGTTTGTACTCTATTAGATTCGATACTTGAGTATGAAGATGAGATTTTAAACAATAGGTTATCATTAGCCTGAGTTGTATTATTTAACTTCAATGTGGTTCTCTTGTAATCAGAGTTACCTTTCATGATACCATCTTGATCGAAGTTTGCAAAAGAAAGATATGTTCTAGACTTTTCATCGCTATAAGATAAGTTTACAGAGTTCTCATAAGTATAACCATTTCCAAATACAGCATCTCTGTTTGATTGATTGTAAGTATTTTTGTTATTTTTAGTGACAATACTTCCAATTCTTCTTCCATCAACGGCCCCTTCTCTAGATT
>CAJWSQ010000298.1 GCA_913045895.1 uncultured Flavobacteriales bacterium
TTGTTGTTCAAGTAGAAAAAATTAACGAGATCAGTCCTGATGGAATGGCTAAAGCTACTCAAGAGAGAAATTACGCTAGTCGCGTGGCTTTCGAAGCAAAAAAGGCCCTGAGAGAAAGTGCTGAAATCGATGACAATAGAGCTTCATATTATTAATTGATTGAAGCTTAGCGATATTTATTTGTTCGCTTCTAAAAAAATTATAGCTTTGCAGCCCTTTTTGAGGGCTGTTTTATTTACACGCAAATAGTTCGATAACAATGGCATTAGATACGCTGAGTTATAAAACAAAGTCGGTTAACGCAGAGACTGCCGACAAGAAATGGGTGATTGTAGATGCTGAAGGTGAAGTTGTAGGCCGTTTAGCTTCTAAAATTGCGATGGTACTACGTGGTAAGCACAAGCCTACCTTTACTCCTCACGCTGATACAGGTGATAACGTTATCGTTATCAACGCTGATAAAATTCAGATGTCAGGTAACAAGGTAGACACCAAAGAGTATATCCGTCATACAGGATATCCGGGTGGACAGCGTGTTGCTTTAGCGAAAGACTTAATGAAAGATGATAACAAATCTACACGTGTCGTTGAGGCTGCTGTTAAAGGTATGCTTCCTAAGACGAAATTGGGTAGAGCTGTTTACGGTAACTTGCATGTATATGCAGGTACTGAGCATCCTCATGCAGGTCAAAAACCGGTTAAATTAGATTTAAACGCTATTAAATAATGGACGTAATCAACACTTTAGGTAGAAGAAAGAGCTCTATAGCTCGTGTTTATCTTTCCAAAGGAAAAGGTGAAGTGACCATCAATGGTAGATCACTTGAAGCTTACTTCCCAGTAGCAACTTTGCAAAACAAGTTCAACCGTCCGTTTGTACTTACTGATACAGTAGGTCAATACGATGTTAAGGTTAACGTTAGCGGAGGTGGTATTTCAGGGCAAGTTGAAGCAATTCGTTTGGGGATAGCTCGTGCACTCGTAGAAGAGAATGAAGAGTTCAAACCTGCTTTGAAGGCTGAGAAATTGATGACGCGTGATCCACGTATGGTTGAGCGTAAGAAATTCGGTCAGAAGAAAGCACGTAAGAAATTCCAGTTCTCTAAGCGTTAATACATTTTCGCTTAGTGGTTCAGCATCCAAACCGCTCAGGAACTTTAGTATCCTGAGGGTTGCTCGATGTGAGTTCAAGGAACGTGAACAATTTTTAAAAACAAAAGAATGGCTCGTACAAATTATCAAGAACTTCTTGAGGCGGGAGTGCACTTTGGTCACTTAACCCGCAAGTGGAATCCGCGTATGGCTCCATACATTTTCATGGAGAAAAACGGTATCCACATCATCGACTTGCACAAAACAGTTGCTAAAGTTGATGAAGCTGCCGCTGCATTAAGACAGATGGCAAAATCTGGTAAAAAAATCATGTTTGTTGCTACTAAAAAGCAAGCGAAAGATATCGTTGCAGAAAAAGTAGCTTCAGTAAACATGCCTTACGTAACTGAGCGCTGGCCAGGTGGTATGTTAACTAACTTTGCCACAATCCGTAAGGCGATCAGAAAAATGTCTTCTATTGAGAAGCTTTTAGCTGATCCTTCAGCAACATACATCGCTAAACGTGAGCGTTTGATGTTGTCTCGTCAACAAGAAAAATTGAACCGTAACTTAGGTCCAATTAAAGATTTGACTCGTCTTCCAGCTGCATTGTTTATTGTGGATATCCGTAAAGAACACATCGCAGTAGCAGAAGCACGCAGATTGAATATCCCAACTTTTGCATTGGTAGATACAAACTCTGATCCTTCAGTAGTTGATTTCCCAATTCCAGCTAACGATGATGCAACTAGCTCTATCGAGAAATTAGTTAGTATTATGTGTGATGCTATCGCAGAAGGTCTTACTGAGCGTAAAGCTGAGAAAGAAAAGGTAGCTGCTGATAAGAAAGAAAGCAAAGCGAAGAAGGAAAAAACAGCAGAAGAAGCCTAATCAAATTTGATCAAGCGAATTCTAAATATTCAAAAAATCGAAAGAAATGGCTAAAATCACAGCGTCAGATGTGAATAAACTTCGTCAGCAAACCGGTGCAGGAATGATGGACTGCAAAAAAGCCTTGGTTGAAGCTGATGGTGATTTTGAAAAAGCAATCGAAATCCTACGTAAAAAAGGCCAAAAAGTGGCTGCAAAACGTGGTGATAACGAAGCTGCTGAAGGTCTTGTAGTATCATTAACTTCTGATGATAACGCTGCCGGTGTTATCTTAAAAGTTAACTGTGAGACTGATTTCGTTGCTAAAAACCAAGATTTCCACGATTTTGTTTCAAAATTAGCTGGTATCGCTCTTGCAAATGGTGTTTCAACTATTGATGACTTGAAAAAACAAGATTTCGATGGTATCACTGTAGAAGAGAAATTGGTTGAGCAAATTGGTAAAATCGGTGAGAAAATTGAAGCGACTGAATTAGCATTATTAAATGGCGGTTCTGTTGTTGCTTACAATCACCCAGGAAACCAAGTTGCTTCATTAGTAGCTTTAAACGGAGAAGGTGAAGAAGTACAATCAGCTGGTAGAGATGTAGCAATGCAAGCAGCAGCTATGGCTCCAGTTTCATTGAACCGTGATGAAGTTCCTCAAGATGTTATCGAAAAAGAATTAGAGATCGGTAAAGATCAAGCTCGTCAAGAAGGTAAGCCTGAAGCTATGCTTGAAAAAATTGCTACTGGTCGTTTGAACAAATTCTACAAAGAGAACACTTTGTTGGAGCAAGCATTTATCAAAGACAATAAACAAGACGTTAAAGGTTACTTAAACTCTGTTGAAAAAGGGTTGACTGTAACAGCATTCAAACGTTTTGCTTTGAAATAATGAATTGAAATAATTCAAATAAAAAAGAGAGGTTTTTTTAAATCTCTCTTTTTTTTGTGCCTAATTTTGAGCCGGACATGAAATACAATAGAATTTTACTGAAGTTGAGTGGAGAGTCGCTCATGGGAAATAAGGAATTCGGAATCGATCACGACCGACTTTCACAATATTCAAATGAGATAAAACAAATTGTAGATGCCGGTGTGGAAGTTGCCATAGTTATTGGTGGT
>CAJWSQ010000299.1 GCA_913045895.1 uncultured Flavobacteriales bacterium
TACATGTTTGTTCACGAAGGATTTAGACATATCCTTTTCAACATGCTACTACTCTACTGGTTTGGTAGAATTTTAGCTGATATATATGGTCAAAAACGTGTTTTACAAACTTATTTATACGGAGGTATCGCTGGTGGAATCATATTCGTTTTAGCGAGTATCATCCCGAATATTCCAATTGGTTCTTTTTTAATTGGAGCATCAGCTGGAGTTTTAGCGGTTGTGGTTGCTACGGGTACTCTTTTACCCAACTATCAGCTTAACTTACTCTTGATCGGTCCTGTTAAATTGAAGTACCTGGCTTTGGTTTGCTTCATCCTTTCAACAGTTTTAGATATCAATCAAAATTTTGGTGGAAAAGCGGCACATATGGGCGGGGCTTTGTATGGCTTAATATACGGAATGCAGCTTTCTAAAGGTGTTGAAATCACTGATGGTTTGAATCGCTTCTTTGCAAAAATCATAAGCCTATTTAACCGTAAGCCTAAAATGCGTGTCGTACACAACAAAAACAAGAAATCTACTACGGCTGGTAAATACCAAGACTTAACGTCAACAGAGAAACAGCACAAAACAGATGAGATTCTTGACAAGATTTCAAAGTCTGGTTACGACTCTCTTACAAAAGAAGAAAAAGACTTTCTGTTTAAAGTTAGCAACCGTTAACCCTAGTTCATCATGCGTAAATTCGTTCGGAATATACTATTGATAGTAAACATTGTGTTGGTTTTAATTTTGGTTGCCAGTTACCCCGCAGCCAATATTAACCCCAATGATAGTGCTGTTTGGGGGCCTTTAGGGATTGTTTACCCGCAAATTGCATTTGCCAATTTGTTCTTCATTGTTTTTTGGTTGTTTTTTAAAAAACGATTTGCTCTTCTCTCATTAGGAGCTTTATTACTTGGCTGGCCTCGACCTAAACACCTCTTTCAAATCAATGGAACCGATGAAGTACATGATTCATCAAAAGCAATTAAACTACTTTCATACAATGTGAGGCTTTTCAATAAGTACGATTGGAGTAAAGACAACACCATAGACGAACGAATATTCGAGTTCTTAGATCAACAAAACGCGGATATATACTGTTTTCAAGAGTTTTACGATAAAAAAAACAAGAATGAATTTTTAGGATTCAATCTTACCAAAAAGGCAACAGAAACCAAGTATTTAGCCTTTGAGAACATGAACGATCCGAGACACTCTATTAAAGACCGCTTTTTTGGATTGTCCATTTTCAGTAAATTTCCCGTCATTAAAACAGAAACTGTTTTCAACGCTGGCACTAAGGCTAGAGCTATTTATGCCGACATCTTGTTCCATACAGACACGTTACGTGTTTACAACGTTCACTTAAAGTCATTGGGATTTAATCCTGAGGAATATGCCTTCATTAAAGATATAACACAATCATCAAAAGAAGAGCAAATTGAACAATCTAAAGGCGTTCTTAAAAAGCTATTTAATACCTTTAAAGAACGTGCAGATGAAGCCAATTACCTCAAAGCACATATCAATAACAGTCCGTATCCTGTCATTCTAATGGGCGATTTCAACGAAACACCTTACGGATTTGCTTACAACACCATTTCTAAAGATTTGCAAGATGCCTTTATTTTAAAAGGAAACGGAACAGGTGCTTCTTTTGAAGGTTTTGGTGTGTTACCTTCTATTCAAATTGATCATATGTTATTGGATAATTCATTCAATGTGAGGGATTTTACAACATTTAAGATCCGATTATCTGATCATGAGCCAATATCTGGAACGGTTGAGCTAAAATAACCTAGTAAATAAGGAGCGAATCATTAATTTTGCCGACTTATTTGAATTGACTCCATGGGATTAAAAGAAGAAATAGCCAAAAGAAAAACCTTTGCCATCATCTCTCACCCCGATGCTGGTAAAACCACACTAACCGAAAAACTACTCTTATTTGGTGGTGCTATTCAAGTAGCAGGAGCTGTTAAGAACAATAAAATCAAAAAAACAGCTGCTTCTGATTTCATGGAGATTGAAAAGCAAAGAGGTATCTCTGTTGCTACTTCGGTTATGACATTCGAATACCACGATACCATTGTAAACCTTTTAGATACTCCAGGTCACAAAGACTTTGCTGAAGATACATATCGAACTTTAACAGCCGTTGATAGCGTAATCATGGTGATTGATGCTGCCAACGGTGTGGAGGCTCAAACAGAACGTTTGATGGAAGTATGTAGAATGCGAAATACTCCGGTAATTACGTTCATCAACAAGTTAGACCGTGAGGGTCGTGATCCTTTTGAATTGTTAGATGAGATTGAAGAAAAGCTTCAAATTAAAGTTCGTCCATTAAGTTGGCCTATTGGTTCGGGACCTCGATTTAAAGGAGTTTACAACATCTACGAAAAAAACCTGAATCTTTTCAGTGCAAACAAAACCAAGATTGAAGAAAACTTGGTGAAAATCACGGATGTAAATGACTCTAAGGTTGACGATATTATTGGTGAAGATCCAGCTGCTTTACTTCGTGAAGATTTAGAATTGGTTGAAGGTGTTTACGATCAATTTGATATAGATGAATACAAAGCAGGAAATATTGCTCCTGTGTTCTTTGGATCTGCACTTAACAACTTCGGAGTTCGTGAATTGCTTGATGCTTTCGTACGTTTAGCACCAAATCCTCAACATCGCCCTAGTGATGGTGGCACCATTGAACCGAACGATAAAAAATTCACTGGATTCATCTTCAAAATCCATGCGAATATTGATCCAAAACACCGTGATCGAATTGCCTTTTTGCGAGTTGTTAGCGGCAAGTTTGAGCGTAATAAATTCTATCAAAACTCACGTTTAGATAAGAAAATGAAATTCTCAAATCCCTACTCGTTCTTAGCTCGCTCAAAAGAAGTTGTTGACGAAGCTTTCCCTGGTGATGTAATTGGTTTGTATGATACTGGTACGTTTAGAATTGGTGATACCCTAACGGAAGGTGACAAACTTCAATTTAAAGGTATTCCAAGTTTTTCGCCTGAATATTTAGCCAAGGTATACTCCAACATATCAGCTGGCAAA
>CAJWSQ010000300.1 GCA_913045895.1 uncultured Flavobacteriales bacterium
TTTTCCAAAAACTTGCCATATTTTTACTTGATGATCAAACTATAATAATAGTCTTTTGCATTGGCTTCTTCGAATGGAAAGTGACCTTTGACGATTATGAAAAGAATGACTCCCATTTGAAAAACATCAACTGATTGGCGCACTTTAGAGTGCGCCTTTATTTTTTCCCACGCCTTGGTCATTCCCTCACTCCAATAAATATCATCAAAAATAATGGTGAGGTTATCTGAACCATACTCTAATACCTTTTCAAAGTAAGCCAACGTTGGTTCCTCCTGGTGGTTTCCATCAATATATGCTAAATCAAGAGGTTTTAACTCAGATAAAACTGAGTCTAAATGCACATTAAACTCTCCTGATTTAATCGAAGCATTCTTAATTCCAAGTTTATTCCATTCTCTACTAGCTATTTGTGCCAATTCAGTACTTCCTTCAATTGAAATCAATTTAGAACTTGAATATCCTTTAGCCATATAAGCTCCTGAAACACCTGTAGCAGAACCCAATTCTAGTATACTTTTCGGTTGAAGTTGAGCACACAAATGATACATCAAATGACGGTATTTCTTTGGCTTTCCAACTGCTCTAGTAAACTCTCCAACTTGTCGAGTTTTTGCTTTATTGATATGAGATCCAGCTCCAAAATCCTCAAACTGAAATGATTCTTCGGACTGACACATGTTTTTATACCAGGTATCTAATGCCTCTAAATCGCTGTTCGATTTTGCTTTATAAAAAGCATGAATCAATAATTTGAACAGAAAAGGCGAATGAACACTGTGTTCATTTTTTGCCTTCCACAAATACTGAATATACGCTGAAGCTTGATGCTTAAAACTCATAACACAAAAAAAGGGGCTAAAGCCCCTTCTTCCAATCTAAATTGTAAAAAATTATTCTTGTTCGAATTTAGCCATAACAGCTTCACTTACACCTGTAAATGAGAATCCACCATCGTGGAATAAATTCTGCATAGTAACCATCTTAGTTAAATCTGAGAACATGCTAATACAGTAATTTGCACAGTCTTCAGCTGAAGCATTTCCAAGTGGCGACATTTCATCAGCATACTTCATGAATGCATCGAAACCTTTAACACCTGTTCCTGCAGTTGTAGGGGTTGGAGATTGAGAAATGGTATTGATACGTACATTCTTTTTAGCACCATATTGGTATCCAAAAGTACGTGTGATACTCTCTAACAATGCTTTGGCATCACTCATGTCATTATAGTCTGGGAATGCCCTTTGAGCAGCAATGTATGTTAAAGCTAAAACACTACCCCATTCTTTCACAGCATCTAACTTCATTGCTGTTTGAAGTACTCTGTGGAAAGACATTGCTGAAATGTCTAATGTTTTGTGGAAGAAATCGTAATTCAAATCAGTATAATGTCTGTTTTTACGAACGTTTGGCGACATACCGATTGAATGTAAAACGAAATCTACTGGCCCACCTAAAATCTCCATTGATTTAGTGAACAAGTTCTCTAAGTCTTCCATGCTAGTAGCATCAGCAGGAATAACTTCAGAGTTTGTAGCTTCTGCTAGTTTATTTAATTCACCCATTCTTAGGGCTACTGGAGCGTTAGTCAATACAAATTGTGCACCTTCTGCATGCGCTTTCTCAGCTACTTTCCAAGCAATTGAGTTTTGATCAAGGGCACCGAAAATAATTCCCTTTTTTCCTCTTAAAAGATCATTTGCCATATAACATGATTTTAGACAAAAGTAATTTTTCCACGATTTAAGACACCGTTAAACTTGAAGAAGTTCACGTGCGTTATTCAATGCTGCATCACTCACCACTTCACCACTAAGCATATGTGCCAGTTCTTCAACACGTTGATTGTTATCTAAACGTACAATTGTACTGATGGTAGATTCACCTGTTTCTTGCTTCATAACTTTTAAATGATCTGAAGCTTTACCAGCCACTTGAGGCAAGTGTGTAATACAGATAACCTGCATTTGTTTACTCATTTCATTCAGTAGCCCCGCTAATTTACTGGCTACTTTACCAGAAACGCCTGTATCAATTTCATCAAATATGATACTAGGTAATGCCGTTTCACGAGACATAATAAGCTTCAATGCCAACATACACCTACTCAGCTCTCCTCCACTACCCACTTTGGTCAATACATCAGGTTTAACACCCTTATTGGCACTAAATAAGAATTGAACTTCATCCTTACCTTGTAATGTGAAATTAGGTGTTTCTGAAAGTTGAACTTTGAATGTGGCGTTTTCCATCCCCAATTCCATCAAAAGAAACTGCATTTCTTTCTCCAGTTCAGGAATGTGCTTTTTACGTTTGGCAGAGATTTTAATAGATTGTGATTTCAAACTCTCTTCATGCTTGTTGATTTGAGCCTTCAATCCATCTAATGCCTCTGAATTTTGATCTACACTCAACAATTGATCGCTTAACTGTTGCTGAATTTCTAGTAGCTCATCAATATTTTGAACTTGATGTTTAGATAGTAGTTTATGAATGAGATCTACTCGTTCTGAAACGTATTGCTGACGCTCTGGATCATATGGCGTATTTTCAGAAGATTCTACTATTTCAGCAGCCAAATCTTGAAGTTCAATTAAGCTACTAGAAATACGCTCATACATTTCTTGGTAGTTGATATTAAAGTTTGAAATGCCCTTCAACAAGCGCTGAACTTCTTGAAGCTGCACCAATGAATTTTGTTCCGATTCGGACAAGATACCACCAGCTTGAAATAATGCTGATTTAATCTCTTCTGCATGCTCCAGCACCTTTAACTCAGACTCTAAATCATCTAACTCACCTGTTTGTAATTCAGCTTTTTCCAGTTCATCAAACTGGAACTGAATGTAATCTTGGTCCTTTTGTAATTGAGCTTGATTTTCTTCAATCTGGCGCAGTTTTTTCAAGGCTGTTTTCCAAGCTTTAAACTCCAATTGGTATTCACCTAATTCCTTTTCGATAGATGAAATGCTGTTCAAAACATGAAGCTGAAATTGAAAAAATACCAGTTGATATTTCTTTTGATCG
>CAJWSQ010000301.1 GCA_913045895.1 uncultured Flavobacteriales bacterium
GTCCAAAAACGTTCTTCACTGATTTTGTGCAAAGTGGATGTACACGCGTAAGAAACTTTGTACAGAAAGAAGATGGACACTTTGGTAAACGAGGTGGTTGCTTGTTCTATGAAGTAGGGTGTAGAGGGCCTATGACTCGTGCAAGTTGTAATAACATCTTGTGGAACCGTCATTCAAGTAAAACACGTGCTGGTCACCCTTGTTTGGGATGTACAGAACCAGGCTTCCCTCACAATGACTTGAAAAAAGGAAGTGTGCTTAAAACCATGAAGTATTTAGGTGTATTCCCGAAAGAAGTTCCAAGTGGTGAGAGCAAACTGATGTATTACGTGAAAGCAGGAGTTGGTAAAATCACGCCAAGTAACCCTGAATTATTAGAAACTTCCAAATAAGACTAGATACTAATGGCAACTAAAGAATTAAATATTTCACCTGTAGGTCGTGTAGAAGGCGATTTGGATGTGAAAGTATATATGGAAAATGGTGTGGTAACGAAAGCCCACACACAAGCGGCAATGTTCCGTGGTTTTGAAAAAATTATGGAGGGGAAAGACCCTCAATCAGGATTGATCGTAACTCCTCGTATTTGTGGTATTTGTGGTGGTTCTCACTTGTATTCAGCTTCATCGGCTTTAGATACAGCTTGGGGAACAACACTAACGCCAAATGCACTTTTATTAAGAGCAATTGGTCAAGCTACAGAGACAATACAAAGTATTCCGCGTTGGTTCTATGCGATTTTCGCTACGGATATGGCTAACAAGAAGTTTGCAAGCAAGCCACTTTATCAAGAAGTGGTGAAACGCTTTGCGGCTTATTCGGGTACTTCTTTCCAAAAAGGATTGACAGCTTCTGGGCGACCAGTTGAGGTTTACGCTTTGTTTGGTGGTCAATGGCCGCACTCAAGTTATATGGTGCCTGGTGGTGTAATGTGTGCACCAACATTGAAAGATGTTACGCGTGCATATTCAATCATGAATCAATTCAAAAACGATTGGTTAGAGCCAATCTGGTTGGGTTGTTCCATTGAGCGTTACCTGAAAATCCAGTCTTGGGATGATCTAATGGAATGGGTTGAAGAAAATGAGTCGCAAAAGAACAGCGATTTAGGTTTATTCATCCGCGCAGCATTAGAGTTTGGTTTAGATAAATTTGGACAAGGTGTGGGTAAATTCATTGCTTATGGAACATACTTGCACAAAGACTTATACAACAAGCCAACTATTGATGGTAGAAACGATGCATTGATTAGTTCAAGTGGTTTCTTCGATGGGAAAAACTATCACAAGTTCGATCACAAACAAATCTTTGAACACGTAGATCGTGCTTGGTATGAGAATCATGCTCCAGCTCATCCTTGGGATGAGCCGCTTCCAACGCCAATGCTGTCTCAAAACTTAGAGCATACAGACTTCAACGGAAAATATACTTGGTCAAAAGCACCGCGATACAATGGTTATGCTGCTGAAGCAGGTCCTTTATCACGTGTGATTATGAATGCCAATCCAAACAACTTAGATCATCAAATTAAAGATCCATTGTTTGGAGATATCATGCAAAAAATGGGGCCAAGTGTGTTTACGAGAACATTAGCTCGTGTTCACGAAGCGCCTAGATTGTATGAATACATCAACCAATGGTTAGGTGAAATCAACCTTGATGGTGAGTTTTACATTAAGCCAGAAGAAAAAGATGGCAAAGGTTTCGGTGCAACTGAAGCTGCTCGTGGAGCATTGGCGCATTGGATTGAAATTGAAGGTGGTGTTATTAAAAACTACCAAGTTATTGCGCCAACTACATGGAATGTTGGTCCTAACGATCAAGAAGGAAAATCTGGTCCAATTGAAGCTGCATTGGAAGGAACTGAAATTGAAGATCCACATGATCCAGTTGAGGTTGGTATGGTAGCTCGTTCATTCGATAGCTGTTTGGTTTGTACGGTTCACGCACATGATCAAAAGTCTGGAGAAGAGCTGGCTAAATTTAAATTGTAAATTGTTGATAATCTCGAATAGATAGCCTGTGACTTCGGTTACGGGCTTTTTTATCTGTATGAAAAAAACAGCAGTAATGGGATTTGGAAATCCCGTAAGAAGTGATGATGCCATTGGTATCTATGTGATTGAGGAACTGCAAAAAACAAAAGATCAATTTGAAGAAGTTACCTTTTTTGATATGGGTACTTCAGCTTTTGAAGTTCTGTTCAACCTCCAAGGTCATGAACGCATAATCATTGTAGATGCGGTAATCAACACAGGCGAAAAACCAGGTGCTTTATACAAAGTTCCAGCTCGTGAAGTTATGGGGCAGATTGTTGATGATCCGATGGTGTTTTTACACAGCTTAAAATGGGATCAGGCATTGTCTTATGCCAAGAAAATCATGGGTGACTCTTTTCCCGATGACATCTCCGTTTTTCTGATTGCGGTTGACAATACACGCTTAGAATTGGAATTGTCTGATGAGGTAAAAGTAGCTGGTGATAAAGCAGTTCAACACATTTTGGATGAACTAAAAGAAAATACGCGTGTCACAAGTTAAACTCAAATCATCGCACTTGGTGGTAGATCCTGAAGTAATTCGAGCTGTTGGAAATGAAGATCGATTCGTTTTTGCAACATACGATGAAGCTCAAAAGCGATTACTACTCTCCAAACGCGAAAATGATTGGTTTACCAAATTGCATAAAACCTCTGAACTGATGTTGAAAGACCGAGACATTCATGGTACCAAAAGCATTTCTGTTCGCGAGATATTGTTGGATAATAATATCGATGAATCAGATCGTGAATTGGCATTTGAATTGGATACCGATCGCGGTTTTTTGAAGATACAGTTCTAAAATCTGTACTATGCTTAGAATCTACGCAAAAGACCATATAGAAGAGATACAAGCTTTCATCAATACAGCTGATGGTGTTGTTATTAACGGAGTTTCAACCGTAACAACTGCAGACGTATCTGTAGATAATGGAACAATTCATGCCGTAGATGCCGTTATTGGTTTACCAAC
>CAJWSQ010000302.1 GCA_913045895.1 uncultured Flavobacteriales bacterium
TTGTTTTACTTCAACTAAGCAAACGATTTAAGATAAAAACCACTGAAGGAAATCCGATAGTTCTCCCAGAGAAAGCAAAGCATTACAAAAAGGCTCTTTTGGGCGGCAGTATTTTTGGATTAGGTTGGGCTTTGGCTGGTGCTTGCCCAGGACCCATGTTCATTCTTTTGGGAGCTGGTTATTACAGCATCAGTATTGTAATACGAATCCCTCTTAGGAACTTTTATTTACAGCTTGGTAGCGCACAAACTTCCCTAAACTAATTCTGCAGACAAATCGGCTTTGAGCAACGAAGAACAACGAGGTTCCAAATCTTTAAAGGAGCCAGTTTTCACAGTACACTTCCCATTATAATGAACTATGTAGGCACACTGTTCTGCCTGTTCAAGGGTGTGATCACAATATCGTATTAAACAGTTGATGACGTGATCAAAGGTATTTACATCGTCGTTGTGCAAGATGATCTCATGCTCTTTTGATGTAAGTACGTCAACCTGTTCTTGCTCTTTCTGTTCTGGTTTTGTAGCCATTTTATTGTTTAGTAAATTTAACTGCTACCCAATGCTCTCTTTCTAGATGCGATGTATATCCTAACTGAACAGAAGTGCAAACACGCTTGATGTCTTCGATGTCTGCAGCATAAAAACCACTGAGTAAAAGGGTTCCTTTTGCATTTAAACAAGAAGCATAGGTTGGAATATCGTGTAACAAAACATTCTTGTTGATGTTTGCTATAATCACATCATACTTTTTCCCAATCAACAAACGCGCATCTCCTTCATAAGCCTGAATGGCTTTACAAGCATTCAACAAAGCATTCTCCTGGGTGTTTTCAAAACACCAAGGCTCTATGTCGATTGCATCGGCAGAGCGAGCTCCTTTCTTGATTGCTAAAATTGCCAATACACCAGTTCCACAACCCATATCTAAAACAGAGGCTCCTTCGAGCTCTAAATCTAAAACATGCTTTAACATCATATAAGTGGTTTGATGATGCCCAGTTCCAAAACTCATTTTTGGTGTAATAATCAGCTCGTAATCGGCAGTAATTGGCTCGTGAAAATCAGCGCGTACTGCACAGCGATTGTCTACTACAATTGGCTTGAAATCGGATTCCCAAACTTCATTCCAGTTTTTTGGCGCTATGGTATTTGTGGTATATTCAATTGAAAATTCAGGATTCCTAAGAAGAGTAACTTCTTGCAAAGACTCTTCCTTAAAATCCGTTTGTGGTATATAGGCTTCTAATCCGTGTTCTAATTCAACAAAACTTTCAAATCCAATTTGAGCTAATTCTGCCATCAAGATTTCACTAGTTGGCTGAACCGGTTCAAGTGTAAAGAGAAGTTGAACGTATGTGGTTGACATTAGATGGATTTAATGATTGTTGTGAAATCTGCTGCACTAAGAGCTGCACCGCCAATAAGGCCTCCATCTACATCTTGCTTAGAAAAGATCTCTTGTGCATTGCCTGGCTTTACACTTCCTCCGTATAGGATAGAAACATCATCTGCCAAAACAGCATCGTATTGATCTTGAACCAAACCTCTAATAAATGCATGCATTTCTTGTGCCTGCTCTGGAGAAGCTGTTTCACCTGTACCAATTGCCCAAACAGGTTCGTATGCTAAAACAATCTTAAACCAAGCCGCAGCTGGTAATGCAAATAAGGCATTGGCGATTTGAGATTTTACAACATTAAAGTGATTGTCCGATTTGCGATCTTCTAGTTCTTCGCCAAAGCAAAAAACAACATCTATATCGTGGTCAAATGCGTTGGTTACTTTCTTAGCTAAGGTTGCATCATTTTCACCAAAATAAGCTCTGCGTTCTGAATGACCTAAAATGACCGTTTGAATTCCTACACTAGATAACATAGCAGGAGAAACTTCCCCAGTATAGGCTCCAGAAGTAGCCTCGTGCATATTCTGCGCTGCAACCTCAATTCCTGAATCAGCTGTTAAAGTAACCGCTTGAGCTAAATTTACAAATGAGGGCGCAATGATAACTCGGGTAGTCCCAAAGTCACCATGAGCTTTTAAAGCATCAATTAGGTTGCTTGTCTCAGCTTGATCATTATTCATTTTCCAGTTTCCGGCTACAATTTTAGAACGCATAGTGTTTTTTTAGATTAGTTTAAAATGGTTTTGCTTGTGGATCGATGACCACATAAAGCAAGTCGACAAAGATATTGATTATAATGAATAAAGTGGCTATGATTAGCACAGATCCCATCACAACGGGTATATCAAGTGTATTCAATGCTGTAACTATTTCTTTTCCAATACCCCGCCATCCAAAAACATACTCCACAAACACAGCTCCAGCTAGCATGGACGCAAACCATCCAGACACTGCAGTGATTACAGGATTCAATGAATTTTTCAAAGCATGCCGGTATACTATCGACAGGGGCGATAAACCTTTGGCTTTGGCAGTACGTATATAATCTTGGGTCATCACTTCAATTAATCCGCTTCGAACCAGCTGAACAATCACAGCCAATGGACGAATTCCCAGCACAAAAGCCGGTAGGATTAGATTCTTAAGTTGCAGTTGAGACCCTTCTCCGTAATCGTCTAATTCATACAAACTCCCTGTCATATTCAAATGGGTATACTCACTCAGCAAATAACCAAAAATCCATGAAAAAAGAATTGCACTGAAAAAAGAGGGGACACTCATGCCAACAGTACTCAATAGTTGAATACTCGTGTCGAGCCAACTGCCTTTAAAAATCCCTGCAATAATACCAAAAAAAAGGCCTAATATAATTGCAATTCCAATAGAAGCTAATGCTAAAATAATGGTGTTAGGCAAAGTTTCGGATATGATGGTTTGTACTTTCTTGCCCTGACGTTGATAGGAGGTTCTCAAATAGGGAGCCTTTAAAATTAAATCAACTTTTGAAAATGATAAAAGTAAAATACCACCGTATTTCGATTGGGTATAGAACGTAAAGTCGTGTGGATTTTTG
>CAJWSQ010000303.1 GCA_913045895.1 uncultured Flavobacteriales bacterium
AAATAGTGGCCCAAGTATAATATCAACATTTTCATTAATTAATTCATAATACGAGCTAATTATATTTTTATTTTTATTTTCAGTATCTTTAATGAATAATTTAATATTATTATTTTTAGTTTTAGCTAAGGACAGTTGAGAAGCTTTCAAAAGAGATTTAAACGCTTCACAAGAACAATTAGATCAAGCTTTTGAAAATCTTTCATACAACTCTAACCTTAAAGAAGCGGTAAGAGATGCAGATTTATTAATTGAGGCCGTTCCCGAAAATCCACAAGTAAAAATCAGCTTTTACAAACAGTTGGCTGGTGTTGCACCTGAAAAAACCGTATTTGCCACAAATTCATCAACACTTTTGCCAAGTCAATTTGCCGATGTAACTGGAAGGCCTCATAAATTTGTTGCTCTTCATTTTGCTAATGAAATATGGACACATAATACAGCAGAAATTATGGGACATCCAAAAACTGATACTGCAGTTTTTAATGATGTAGTAGCCTTTGCCAAGGCCATTGGTATGTTAACCCTCCCATTAAATAAAGAGCAACCCGGTTACATCCTCAACTCATTATTAGTACCACTATTAGGTGCAGCACTTAATTTGGTGGTTAATGATGTTGCTGACCCTGAAATAATTGATAAAACATGGATGAAAGCCACCGGAGCTCCAGCTGGCCCTTGTGCTATTCTTGATATTGTGGGTATAACTACTGCTTATAACATCAACAAAATGGCCGCTGAAAAAACACAAGATCCTGAAAAGTTAAAAGTTGTAAAATATTTAGAAGAAAATTTCATTGACAAAAATAAATTAGGTGTTTCAACAGGCGAAGGTTTTTACCAATATCCCAACCCAAAGTATAAAAGCCTTGATTTCTTGAAAGTGAACTAACGCTTTTAACATATTAAAATATTTACATCAATTCACCTTGAAAAATGAGGAGTGATCGCAACAAACTCCTCATTTTTATACTTTTGTAAGAATTGTGAGAAGAATTCTATCCATAATACTCTTGTTAATCATGGCCGTTTCCAATGTTGGATACACCATGAACACGCATTATTGCATGGGTAGAGCAATGGAGAAATCTATCTCATTGGGTGTTGATGAATTGGATTGCGGCATGGAGATGGAAGAACCAGCTGCATGTGAATACACCGATGAAACACACTTCTCACCTATCCCTTGTTGTGAAGACGAACACGAAGTGGTTCAACTGCATGAAAACTACAACACCAACCATGTTGATGTAGAATTCAACCCTGTATTCTGGGTGGCATTTACTCAAGTACTTTACCAAGAGTTCTTCACTTCACAAATCACGCACACTTCTTATTTAGGCTATTCGCCCCCTCTTCCTAAGCAGGCTGTACAAGTCCGCTTTCAGCAATTTTTGTTATAGATCATTCTTTCATGTTTTGGCACTGAAATAAACTTCAGCGCCCGAGGCTCTATGCCTTTCACTTTTTGCTTAAATGCTTAAAACATGAATGTATGCTTAACAATATCATTCGCTATTTTCTAGAAAATAAATTGGTTACAGCGCTGCTCCTACTGGGCTTAATTGCCTGGGGAATTGTAACCGCTCCTTTTGGATGGAAGTTGGGAAATCTACCTTCTGACCCTGTTCCGGTTGATGCCATTCCTGATATTGGCGAGAACCAACAAATCGTATTTACGGCTTGGGCTGGTCGATCTCCGCAAGATATCGAAGATCAAATCACATACCCGCTGATGACCAATTTACTGGGAATTCCGGGAGTAAAATCAGTGCGTAGTTCTTCCATTTTTGGATTTTCTTCCATCTACATCATCTTCTCTGAGGATGTAGAATTTTATTGGTCGCGTTCGCGGATTTTAGAGAAACTGAATGCGCTTCCATCTGGTTTACTTCCCGATGGTGTGCAACCTCAATTGGGGCCAGATGCCACTGCATTGGGACAAGTTTATTGGTATACGCTTGAAGGCCTAGATAAAGATGGAAATCCAACAGGAGGCTGGGATTTACACGAAATCAGATCTGTTCAAGATTTCTATGTGAAATACGGACTAAATGCCACTGAGGGTGTTTCTGAAGTGGCTTCCATTGGTGGTTTTGTGCAGCAATATCAAGTAGATGTGAATCCTGATGCGCTTAAAGCCTACAACATTCCACTAAATAAAGTGGTAGATGCTGTACGAAAATCAAACCGTGATGTTGGAGCTAAAACGGTTGAAATCAATCAAGCTGAATATTTGATTCGTGGCTTGGGTTACATTCAGAAAATCAGTGACATTGAGCAAGCTGTTGTTGGCGTTGAAAACAACGTTCCAATTCGAATTAAAGATGTGGCTCATGTTTCTTTAGGGCCAGATAATAGGAGAGGCATTTTAGATAAAGACGGTGCCGAAGTTGTGGGTGGTGTTGTGGTTGCGTGTGCCTTGCACCATTGTGGGGGCGCTTGCAACACCCGGTTATTGACCGCCCGGGAACCGGACAAACATCATCCAAAGCAGGCAAAGCCTAGGGGATCGATGGATCTATTACTGCCCGCCCCTTGTTTAACTCATTGATCTCATGCAGTATCTTCAGCCCCACAATAATAAATCACGCTCCGTTTCCTATGCCCATAAACAGACATATTTTCACAGCTAAACTAGAGGGCACTGTGGCTGGCCTGTTGCTGACCATCACCAGCCTGATCATCGCTTTCTGGATGAGCTGGCATGCATTGGCGCAAATCAACTTCGGCTATTCCCTGGGGTATCAAGTACTGGATATCGGAGCACACATCCAGCGCTATGGCCCGGATAATCGCTACCGCAACGGATTCGAATACACCACCCGTGATCAACATGAGGCTCTGTTTACCCAGATCGTAAACGGCATCCAACAGGGCGGCAAGGGGCTCCCTGAGATTCGCTACCAGTATCAGCGTAACCAATTTCAACCGGCAAGAAGCGACACTTTGCTCAGGCCTCCG
>CAJWSQ010000304.1 GCA_913045895.1 uncultured Flavobacteriales bacterium
CACAAACGGCACAAGCAGAAACACCACCACCGCTCATTCTTAATTTTTGCTCACTTTCAAGACCTAACCATTTAGCTGATGCTCCAGTTGAAATAATAACAGAATCTGCTTCAACAACTTTTTTACCGTTGTCAATTTCTACTTTGTGAACAGGGCCTGTAAAATCAACTTTTGAAACCCAACCAGAACGAATATCTGTTCCAAAACGCTGCGCTTGGTTTTTCAAATCTTCCATCATTTGTGGGCCGTCAATACCTTCAGGATATCCAGGGAAATTATCAACTTCAGTTGTTGTTGTTAACTGTCCACCTGGTTCCATTCCCATGTACATAACTGGTTTTAAATCAGCTCTTGCAGCATAAATTGCAGCAGTGTATCCAGCGGGTCCTGATCCAATGATCAAGCATTTTATTCTTTCAATTTCTTCAGCCATAATTATGTTGAATAAAGAAGTTAATTTCTAAATAAGTGGAGCAAAAATAATTTTTTGAAATCCCTACATCTGTAATCAGGGTTACAAATTTGGAAATAGGTCTATAAATGAAGTTTATAGAAATAAAAAAACCTTGCGGTATCGTTTATACTCGCAAGGCTAAATGTTCACAAATGTTAAGGTTTACGCTAGTTTTTGAAAAACTCCTTAACCTTTGCAACTATTTGATTTTCGGTAAGATTATCACTTGGGTGGAGGGTAATATTCCTAAATCGTTTGCACGATTTATAAATCGCTTTGTGTAGCTCGGTTTTTGCTTCTGCGGGTCCAAAAATGTACAACTCAGAATCGTTTTCAAGACTTTCAATAACGTTGTTGTAGTAGTCTTTTAAGAGTTGTTTACGTTTAGCTTGAAGCTTTTTCTCTGGGTTTAAATACTGATCTCCGAATCTAGATTGAGAGATACTATCTGAGGTTTGAGAAGTAAGTGGCGAAGAAATTTGAGTAAATTCCTTTTGGTTTAGAGTTGGGTCTACTATCATCGCTTTGTGGCGATCAATCCAGATTCCTCTTTGCTTTTCCATAAACATCAAAATTTGAGGTTTGTTAAATCGTTATGTACTAATGTTACATATGTTAGTTTGTAAGTTGAAAAACTTAGCTTGATCCCAGAATCAGAATCATACTTTTGTTCCGAAAAGTTAGTAAAATATGTCAAACTCTCAGAGCCAGATTTTAAAAATATTTACGCTTTTACTGTTTTTTATGTGCATATACTCAGGGAGTTATGCGGGTAAGCTAGAGAAAGCATTTGAGGCATTGCATCAGTATAATTTTGCATCGGCTAAAGCTGGCTTTGATAAATCCATGAAGAAAAAGCCAGCTGCGGCTTCTTTCGGTTTGAGTTTGCTATATGGCACTGATAACAATCCTTTTTTCAATCCAGATTCTGCCTATAAGTATATTATTCAGGCAGATACCTTGTTTGATAAATTGGATGAAAAGGAAAAAGAAAAGCTATCAGAAATCCCCGTGAATGATAGTGCAATCTCAGCCCATAAAGTAGCGGTGAGTCATTTTTTCTTTCAACGAATTGAGAATTCAACGAAAGTTGATGAGTATATCACATTTATTGAAAAACATCCTTGGGCTGAAGAGCTAAACTCTGCTATTGAAAATCGAAATGAATTAGCATTTGAGTTAGCTAAAGACACAAACACCTATTTGGCTTACGATCACTTCATGAACATGTATCCTGATGCGGAACAAAAAAGGGACGCTAAAAAGAAATATGATGAATTGTTTTTCAAAACAATGACAAAGGCTTCAACAGTTGAATCGTATCAAAAATTCATCGTTGAACATCCTGAAAGTCCGTATTTAAATCATGCCGAATCAATGGTTTATGAGTTATCAACGGCAGGTGGAAGTGAAGCTGATTATGCCAACTTTATATTGAGTAATCCCAACAACCTCATGATTAACGAAGCCTGGAAAAGGTTGTACAGGTTACGGATTAAAGATGGCAGTGCAGAGCAAATTTCTGAGTTTTTGCTTGATTACGGTAGCTACCCCTTCAGAGATGAAGCTATGAAAGACTTTAAGCTTTCGAATACCACTTTTTATGCTGCCAAAAAAGATGGGAAATGGGGTTTTGTTGATAGTTTAGGCAATTGGTTGGTTGAACCAATTTACGATTGGGTTGAGCCTTATAAAGAAGGAAAATCAATGGTTTCACTAAATGACAAAATCGGTTTTGTTAATTTTAGAGGTGAACAAGTTGTTCCCTTAGAATATTCAGATGCTTTTTCATTTCATCAAGGAACAGCTGTAGTTGAAGGTGAAGATGGATATGGCTTAATCAACTTTTTAGGAGATACACTTATTCCATTGAAATATGACGAGCTTGGAATTGTATCCAATGGATTGATTTACGCAGGAATCGATGACCTTTACGGATATTACAACGTGAATGGTGATTTGGTTATTCCATTTCAATACGATTTAGCTTTTGATTTTGAATATGGATTAGCTAAAGTGAAAAAGAACGGATTTTATGGATTGATTAATCAAGCTGGAGTAGAAGTTATTCCGTTTGTTTTCGATAAGATATTCTTAGATTCTGATAGTCTATTGATTGGAGATCGTGATGGTTTATACGGTATGATTACTTGGAATAAGGATACGTTAGTGCCTTTCGAGAAAGACTACATCGGTAAATTTTCAGATGATTTAGCATTGTGTATCACCGGAGATGAATACTCTTATATCAATAAAAATGGTGAGTTGGTTTTTGAAAGCAAATATGATTTAGATGCCAATACCGTTAATTATGCCGATTTTAAAAACGGTTATGCTCATTACAAATACAAAGGCAAGTTTGGTATCATTGATACATTAGGTAATCGCGTTTTTCCAGCCATATTTGAAGAAGTTGGTGCCTATGATGCCCGATTCACGCCAGTGAAAAAACGTGGTAAATGGGGGTATGCTAACGGACAGGTAGATTTGGTAATTCCT
>CAJWSQ010000305.1 GCA_913045895.1 uncultured Flavobacteriales bacterium
TTCACAAAATTGTGGTGTTGTGTACCCGTAAAATAATCTCTGAAAATTTGATTGATTGAGGTATCAGTGCTGCAGGCTTTAATTCCTAAGTGTGGGAATATCTGAATAATTATGCTTGATAACCTTTGCACAGAATCAGAGGCTTTCTGATGGATCTCTTTTAGTTGTTGATCCGTAAAGCCCACTTTCAGTTCCAATTGATTTTCAACCTCACCTGCTAGTTGAGTTATTAAGCTATTAGCCGTTTTAAGCTCATTTTTTAACCAGTTAGACTGCTGTTCTTTGTAGGATATTTCTTCAGCTAAATGTTCAGCCATTCCCAAGTAATTCACCCAAAGTGTAAGATCTGCAAACACAGAAAATGGCACTTTAAAAATGGCATGAGGTAATTTAATATTGTTGTATTGAAAGCTGTTTTCAACAGGCACTTGCACTTCATTTAACTCAAATGAGTGTGTTGCCGTTGCTTTCAACCCCATGGTGTTCCAATCTTCAATTACCGTTACGTTATCAGCAGAAACTACAAATGATAAAAACTTTGGTGAATCGTCTTCATTATACTGCTTTTCTCCATTTTCAACAATGTGTGCGTTTAAAGTAAAATGCGTGAGATAAGGAGCACCCGTGGCATAACTCCATTTTCCGTTTAAAATGTAGTGATGACCCTTTTTTTCAGCAGTACCAAAGATGCCTCCACTTCCACCAAAACAAACAGGATTATCAGGATACTGAAAAATGGAATCTCTAAAATCGGGATGAAGGTTTCCAATAAAAAAATTAGCCCCACTGCACAGGGTTACTGTCCAACCCAAACTACCATCAATTTTAGCCAACGATTTTAAAATTCGAAGTCCATCAGAAAGTGGCAATTCCAATCCGCTGTACTTGGCCGGTACCCAGATATTCCACCAGTTGTTTTGTGTAACCCAATCAAGCACTTCTTGGGGAAGTTTGTCTTGATTAGCACAAAGCGCTCTTATTTCTTTAATGTTATCTCGGTTCATCGTTTACAGATTAATTAAAGGGAGATTTGATGAACCATGAATCTATTATTGCTTAGATTCAAAATACCTACGCCAGCATTATCTGGATCAGGTTTTGAGCTTACTGCTCTTGGGTATCATCTCAGCCTGAATGATCAAGCACCCCACATCTGTAACAAAGCTAAACTTAGAATTGAACGAAACAAAAAAGCCGATAACTTTAAGTATCGGCTTCTTCAATTATTTATTTCGCTTTAACTGATTTTCAGTTTCTGGCTTTTGTTTCAACTCTTTTCTTTTCTGATGCAACTCTTGCATTTTCATTTGTTGCTCTTTTGTCAAGATTTGTTTCACCTCTTCTCTTTCTTGCTTATGAATAGCTATCAACTTCTCTCTTCTTTCGTCTGCTGTTAGCTTTTCATCATTTACTACTTGAATTTCTTTCTCTTTTGATTGATGAATAATTTTTATTCTATCAACCTGATCAGAAGTCAACTCTAATTCCGTTTCCATTTTATCTAGATGTTTTTCGAAACGTTGTCCTTTTTTGTGGTGATCTTTATGCATTCCCTCTTGTGCAAATACACCTGTTGATAATACCAATGCAAAAGCAGTTCCCATTATTTTTAATCCTAAATTTCTCATATTCATCATTTTTTTTGTTCGTTAATCTGATTGTAAAAACACATAAAGGTTTAATGGAAAATTGTACCAAAAACTGAATTTCGGTGTTTTTTAACGTTTGTTAAGAATCTAGCATCACTTAATAAAAGCTCCATAAAAGGCTGCTATTCCTATTGCCAATAAAAAGAACGCGACTGAGACAACAACCATTACTCCTAAGAAAATCATCAACTTAGAAAGTGATTGACCTACATTTAAACCATAGAGCTTTCCATAAGCATATAGGTAATAAACTATGGCTAAGATTACATTAAAGGAGAAGAAATAGGGTGAGATAACTAAAGACAACAGAAAGAGTATGATATTGGTTAAAAACAAGAATCCTTGCACATAGCAGGCAATGATTAAGTGCTCTCCAAAATTGTATGGTTTTCGATACACAATAAATGAAATCAGAGCGTAGAAAGGAATAAATAAGAAGGTTAAAAAGTTAAAATACTTGATTACAAAGGTTTGAACCATCATGTTAGTCTGAATGCTTTCATCTAGCTGACTGAGTTTGTCCGCTTCAGAAATAGATGAATCGGCTTCAAAGATTTGCTGCTCGGTATAATTGTAAACCCGTGTTATTTCAAGGTACTCATCTATAAACAGATTGTATATTAATGTTGCCATTGCAGCACCAATTGCGATATAAGCAAAGGGAGAAACATACTTTTTACGAACACCATTTAGATAATCACCCAAAACCAATTGAGGTTGGGTAATCAAATAAAATGTGGTTAAGAGGTATTTGTTATCCCAACCAAAAAACTCATCAAAAAAGTTATGCATTAGCTTTCTTAAAGTAATGCGTTCCTTGATCACTTTAGCACCACAATTGGAGCAAAAATCAGCTTGATCTGGAATTATGGCTAAACAGTTTTTGCAATTCATTTTTTAGCGTTTACAGATCGTTAAATTAAGTTATTCAAACTTCTCAAAAAATAAAAAACTCCAAACTGAAAATTCAATTTGGAGTTATCTATAAACTTTCAGATCTATTAATTCTTAGCCTTCACACTCCATGTGAATTTAAACTGAGCTACCTGATCACCTTGTTCATCAACACCTGTACTGGTAAGCACCATGGTTTGTCCTTCTCCTGTCGCTAATGCTGCTTTGATTTTATCATCAATCAATCCTCCATCAGAGCAAGTAAAAGTAATTTTCCCCAATGCTTTTTTTGTGAATACCGATTCTTGAGCAACAACCAACATGGAGATATCTTTACCCGTCATACGAGCTTTTACATTCACCATTAATCCACCAGCAAATTCAGCAGCCATACCTTGAACAGC
>CAJWSQ010000306.1 GCA_913045895.1 uncultured Flavobacteriales bacterium
TCATCCATCAATACTGGTTGAATACCTGGTAATGGAAGAGTTGCAAATGTTGGAATTGTTGGAGTTACGTAAGGAATTGGAGAAATCATAATTCCACCCGTTTCCGTTTGCCACCATGTATCAACAATCGGACTTTTACGCTGACCAACATTCTCGTTGAACCAGTGCCAAGCTTCCTCGTTAATTGGCTCACCTACTGACCCTAAAACTTTTAATGATGATAAATCGTGTTTGGTAACAAAGTCTAAATTTTCTTTTGCTAACGCACGAATTGCAGTTGGAGCTGTATAGAATTGAGTTACTTTATGTTTCTCAACAATCTCCCAGAATCTACTGAAATCTGGATAGCTAGGAACACCTTCAAACATAACCGTTGTGGCTCCGTTTGCTAATGGTCCATATACAATGTATGAATGACCAGTAATCCAACCGATATCTGCCGTACACCAGTAAATATCATCGTGCTTGTATTGGAATACATTTTTGAATGTATAAGCTGTGTAAACCATGTATCCAGCAGTAGTATGAACCATACCTTTTGGCTTACCTGTAGAACCTGATGTATAAAGAATGAATAATGGATCTTCAGCATCCATGATTTCAATTTCACACTCATCAGAAGCTTCATCTAGAAGTGGTTGCAACCATTTGTCACGACCATCTTTCATGTTGATATCGCTCTTGATTCTTTTAGCCACTAAAACGGTTTCAACACATGGAGTATCTTCCAATGCATCGTCAACAATACCTTTTAAGTCAATGGTTTTTGATCCACGGTAAGAACCGTCAGAAGTAATTACCATTTTACATTCTGCATCATTGATACGCGTTGATAACGCAGATGAAGAGAAACCTGCAAAAACCACTGAGTGAATAGCACCAATGCGAGCACAAGCCAAAACGGTAACAGCTAATTCAGGAATCATTGGAAGGTAAACACAGACACGGTCACCTTTTTTAATTCCGTTTGCCTTTAGCACATTCGCCATTTTATTCACGCGCTTAGAAAGCTCGTTATAAGATATATGTTCAGCAGGCTCATTCGGATCGTTTGGTTCGAACAAAATGGCTGTTTTTTCACCATTCGTTCTCAAATGTCTATCTATACAATTTTCAGTAATGTTCAGTTTTGCACCTTCGAACCACTTGATTTCTGGTTTGGTGAAATCCCAATCCAAAACCTTATCCCATCGTTTTCTCCAAACAAAGTGTTCTTCTGCAACTTCTTCCCAAAAAACTTCAGGTTCACGAACAGACTTTCGGTAAACGCGGAAGTATTCATCTAGATCTTTAATGTGATAATTACTCATCTCTTTCGGTTTTTTGTTTTAATAAGTAAGGATATAACTTGTTTTTTTCTTGCTAATAAACGGTTTACCAACCCTAATCTGGATTGGACATGTTTGACACCCACACGCAACCATTTTTATGTAAAATGGTAGCTTTAGTATGACAACATGTAGTTGATTGATCGTGATAAAACCTATATGTTTAAGTTGAGAATCAAGCCTTAAAACACTTAGTAAGTAATCACTCACGGAGCTAATTTAGGATAATTACGAGAAAAACAAGCAATTCACGATAGATTTTTATTCCTCATATTCATTTCTGCCAAAAATTTATTTTTAGCTGCCTGAAAGAAAAATAACAAAGACAAACAGAAGTGTAACCAATTGATTTACTGAACATATACATGTAATCAATACCACCTTCTAATCATACAAATGATTCATTCATGTTCTTATTGTAGGAATAAAAAGCCGTTCCGATACTCCAAATTGATAGCTTAATACTAAAGAATAATAGAGACTTGTTTTTTTTGAAAACCATCAGAAAAAATCATTTCCTAAGGTCGAGAAATAAAAATACAAGATGTATCTGTAGCAATTCAACACAAGTCCATTACAGTAAAATACTATGTAAGACAGGCAATCGGAAATTTCATTTTAATTAATTTACAAAATGAAATCTAGCTGAAAACAGTGATTGTAGCTTTAAATAGTAGAAACAATATTTGAAGCGAAATACTAATAAATTTACAAAACCTAAAACAATAGCACTTATGAAAACTGATACTATCACTTGGGATATCAACTGTAACCCACAAAATCTCGGGAATGACGAGCCCTTCTTTGTTGAGATTTCTTCAAACGAAAATTTCAATCTTGTAAAAAAATCAATTGCTCCTACTTCTGGTGATCAAGACAATACTGTTCACCTTTACGTTTATTGCGTTCCTGAAGCAGATGCTATTGAACATGATTGTGATGTTAACTCTGGTGTAAAAGTTGACTCAAATGGCCATGATTTATTTGTCCACCTATTCGATTCTTTAACAGAGAAAAAGCCAATAAAAGTTGTTAAGAGCAAAACTAAAGTTACTGATCCAATAGAAGGAAAGGAATTAAATTGACAATAAATCGAATATACTGCCTACTAATTGTTTTGCTGATTAGTATTCAATGCTATTCTCAAAACAATGAGTTTAATAGCATTCTCACCGAATCCTATTTAAATCTTGATTCAGGTTTATCTTATTCAAAAAACAAACTTGAATCACTTAAGATAGAAGCTTATTCACTTCGTGACACCTCATTGATGTCACGAAGTGAAATGCTTTTGGGGCTCGCCTATAAAAGGTTAGGAGAGTTAGATTCATCGGCTCTACATTTGAATTTATCCGAGATTTATGCAATAGCTACTCAAGACTCGAATAAAATTTTTACTTCTAAAACAAATTTGATGAACCTATACGGCTTCAACATGGAAAACCCAGGAGAGGCAATAATTATAGGTGAAGCCATATACTCTGATTTTTATCAATCTCAATCTTTTAGAAAAAAAGCACTTTTTGACAACGCTCTCGCAGCCTTATATATCAAATTAGAGGATTTTGAAAGTGCTTTAGAAGCAATTAATAGAGGTATTAATTGTGC
>CAJWSQ010000307.1 GCA_913045895.1 uncultured Flavobacteriales bacterium
AGTAGACATCTTAAATTTTATTTCAAAAGATTTTCTAGATGATAATTCAAGTTGTTCGTTTACATTAGAAGCTACAATATTTGTTCTATCTAAATCAAGATTTTCATTTGTTAAAATAACTTCTTCATCATCAGATACTTTTGAAAATGATGTTTCTGTACCACTTGGACTTGTTCCGCTGGTAGAAGCTAATTTTGCTTCCAGAACTGTCATTGGGAGTTCTAATGTTGAAATTGCAGTTCTTATTGTTTCATATCTATAATTCTCTGATGCATAAACACTATTACCACCAACTTCTGCGGTATCACTAGAACCACTTATACTTGGAGCACTAGTTAGGTTAACAGTGTAAGAATTAATACCAATATTTGCAATTGCATTGTGTACTGCGTTAATTTCAGTTAGTGGTGTTTTATTTATTTGATATAATTCTACTGTTACATTATCAACATGCGCAGCTGCAGTAGTGCTACCTTGGCCCCTTGAAAGACTAGTTACGTTTAAACCAGACAATGTACCTTTTACAATTTCATTACCTATTTTTAAATATATCTTAGATGATTCATTACTTGCTTCAAAACCAGTAACAGAAGAACCACCAGTTGCAGATGGGTCTAATACTAAAGATGTAGCAGTTGATATAATTGCACCATTCAAAGTAGTACTTAGTCCAGAAGATACATTTCTAATTTCCACATTGTTTGATGTAGAATACATTCCGTGATCTGGATGTATTACTTTCATTACAGTAGAACTATTAGTTAAAAGTAATGGATCAGGTTTAAGTCTCCTACCATAAGCAGTACCTAAAGTGGTATCAGAATTATCTGGATATGTTATAGGGGTGCCTATAACATCATTCATTAGTATTGGTTCAGCACGAGTTCTAGTAGAAAAGAAAGCTCTATTTAATGTAAATTTTAAGTCTTCATTTTGTGTTGGTGTCCAAGAACTTCCGTTTGATGATTTATATAATACACCAAGAGCTGGTTGTGATGCAACTACTCCACCACTATATACGTCTATTTCACCCATTTGAGCAGTCCATATGCGATAATTTTGACTTTTAGTTAATACAACTATTGCATATTCTTGTCCTTCTTGAACATAAATAGGAGAATCAAACAAAAATTTTGTAGGAGTTGTTCCATCAGTACTGTTTGTTTGTATTAAACTTGGTTCTAAAACTTTTCTGCTATGAGGTAACACTCTTTGCCCTGGCGCTCCAGCCACAACATTTCTTAGTTCAACCCATACTGGAGAAGCTTCATCCTTATATGCAAAATATAATTGCACACTAGTAATAAAGCAACCGCCTTGAGAATCTATTTTAAAAGTTTGTCCTAGTGGTTGTAGTGACATTTAGTTTCCTCTCACATTATTTAATAAAGATAATACTCTACCAACAGTTCCTACTATTGGGTGTATTATACTACACCATATTTTACCTATTAAACTATCTTTAGCTTTACCTTTAGTTAAAATATGTTTTAAGTGCTGAGTTCTACGACTAGCTAGTTCTGCTCCTAGTTTAGTTAGGATTGAACTTTTTCTCATACCTTTAACATACGGTTTAAATAACCAATGATAACCAATTTCGTGTTGTGGTGATAAGTATTTTCTCTGATATATATCCCAAATTTTTATAGCTCTTGACCAATCATTTAGTTGAGTTTGACGGTACATTTCTGTACATACAATTTTACCGCCGCCTCCGCCTTTATTGTGAACAATGAACTCATTAGCTACATATGTATTATTACCATCTAGTTTGAAGTTATATAGTTGACGATTAGGTTCGTCATTATATTCTTCTATCGAAGAAATAACTGTCTTAAGGCCATCATGCATAAGAATCTCGTCACCGACTTTTAGATTACCAATCATTTCTCCATCTAGTGCAGGCTGTTCTTTTATTGTAGCATTAATATTAATTGCTTTCCAACCTGCAGGAGTTAAGAACGGATGCTCTTCAGTAACAAATGCACTTTGACCGTTAAAGCCATAAAGTTTTCTATTTCCAAGAAGTGGATGATCAAACTCTATAACTTTATTAATTACGTTATCACGACCAATAAGTTCATCACTGATTTGTACATCTTCGATAAGTTTATTTGAACCATCTGCCATTGTTATTTCTGTACCAGCAACAAAACAAGTGCTGTCACTATCAGAATTTACATCAGATGTATTACCAGTTGAAGGACTAGAAGCTTCCTGTCCACCATCACTTATAAAGCCATTGGCATCTAACCCCGGCGCGGGCGTCGGGTCTGGTGAATAAGACCAACTATCTTCTTGGTTACCACTGATTGTGGTTGGAGTATCAATTTCCTTAGTGAACGAATTTCCATCTCCAAAGAGATCATCGACTATATCATTGTAAGTAACAACATCAGGTGCAGGATCAGGATCAGCCACAGGAGGCGAAAATGGTGGCAGCGTGAATACTGGCGTTATTGCAGGAGGTTGACAAACAGGTGGCATTGTATCCGCAGTGTTAAAATAAACCACAACTGGGGGTGGGGAAATATAAAAAATTGGCGGAATCGGATCTGGCTCACTTACAGCTGGAGGCTCCGGCTCTGGTGGTAAAGGCGCTGGTGGAGGTGGAGGTGGAGGTGGTGGTACATATGTACTAGTATAATTGCTTTCAACAGTATTTTGGTATGCACTACCTGTTTCTGTAATAGAAGTAGTTTGTGATTCATCTGTTACAGCAATTTTAGCATTTTTTGTTGAAGTTATTGTTTCTTGTGTTGTTTCTAAAACGCCAACTGCATTATAATTTTCTTGTCCTGCAGTGGAATTACCAACCAACACTCCGCCAAGTCCTACTCTTTGATTTGTTTGACTTGATGTAAGTCTGAACAGCAACTCTTTTTGAGTTTCAAACTTTGGAACATTTTCTTGACCAGCGTATCTAGCTTGAGGA
>CAJWSQ010000308.1 GCA_913045895.1 uncultured Flavobacteriales bacterium
AGAGAAGAGAATTATAAAAGATGGGTGCTACTATATTTTTATCAATCGCAGTCTTTCTATTGGTGATTATCCTTTTGGTGTCGCTATTGCTTTTTGCAAAAGCAAAATTGTCTCCATCAGGAAAGATGAAGATTGAAATCAATGGTGAAAAAACAATTGAAGTTGATGCTGGAGGTACTTTACTTTCAACATTAGGTGGTCAAGGTATTTTCTTACCGTCTGCTTGTGGTGGCGGTGGAACATGCATTCAGTGTAAGTGTAAAGTTCTTGATGGTGGTGGTAGTATACTTCCAACTGAAGAGCCTCACTTTACTCGTAAAGAGAAAGCTGATAACTGGCGTTTAGGATGTCAGGTGAAGGTTAAGGGCGACATGAAAATTGAAGTTCCTGAAGAAATCTTCGGAATTAAGAAATGGGAAGCTACAGTTGTACGTAACTACAACGTTGCATCTTTCATTAAAGAATTTGTTGTTGAGATTCCTGAAGATATGGATTACAAACCAGGTGGGTACATTCAAATTGAAGTACCAGCTTGTACTGTGAACTTTAAGGATATTGATATCGAAGCGCATCCAAAAGAGCATCCAGGTGAGCCTGATAAATTCCAATTGGAATGGGAGAAATTCAAGCTTTGGGGATTAACTATGCGTAACGATGAAAGCGTAGAACGTGCATATTCAATGGCTTCTTATCCTGCTGAAGGACGTGAAATCATGTTGAATGTTCGTATCGCAACACCTCCATTTGATCGCCAAAAAGGTGGATGGATGGATGTAAATCCAGGTATCGCATCATCTTACATCTTCGCATGTAAAAAAGGAGATAAAGTAACTATCTCTGGACCTTACGGAGAGTTCTTTATTAAAGAAACTGATGCTGAGATGCTATACGTTGGTGGTGGTGCTGGTATGGCTCCAATGCGTTCTCACCTTTATCACTTATTCCGTACCTTAAAAACAGGTAGAAAAGTGACTTATTGGTATGGTGGTCGTTCTAAACGTGAGTTATTCTATGTAGATCACTTTAGAGCATTAGAAAAAGACTTCCCGAATTTCAAATTCTACTTAGTTCTTTCAGAGCCATTAGAAGAAGATAATTGGAAAGTGAAAGAAAGCACAGAAGCTGAAGGTGATGGATTTACTGGATTCGTTCACCAAGCGGTAATAGATCAATACTTATCGAAGCACGATGCTCCAGAAGATATTGAATTCTATTTCTGTGGACCTCCAATGATGAATGATGCCGTTGTTAAAATGTGCGAAGATTGGGGTGTACCTGAAGAAAACGTATCATTTGACGACTTCGGTGGTTAATTTGAATAAACATACTTTCAATATAAAAGAGCTCCTTAATGGGGCTCTTTTGTTATTTAATAGAAAATGAAAAATATATATCTATTACTAGCCATTTTGGTTGTTACTGCTTGTGGTGAATCAAATCAAGAGGCGTCTCAAGAGTTGAAACCGAATGTAGTTCAAGGTGAAACTCAAGGAACTACTTATAGCATTGTATACTATGATTCAATAGCCACTACCGAGGTCCTCAAAAAACAAGTGGATAGTATACTTCATGATTTTGATATGTCTCTATCAAACTGGGAACCTGCTAGCTTAATTAGCGAACTGAATAACTCGGATTCTACATCAATCCAATTTGATGACCACTATAATTTCTTTACTGAAGTTTTTAAAAGATCTCGTGAGATATTTCTTCAAACCAATGGCGCCTTCGATCCAACTGTATCACCACTAGTAAATGCTTGGGGTTTCGGATTCAAGAATAAAGAAAAAATGGATTCAACTAAAGTAGATTCACTGCTTCAATTCGTTGGTTTTGGATATGATAATGTGCGTCTGTCTAAAACTTATGATGATGCATTATCTCCAGAGAGAATGTACGTGAAGATAAACCCCAATACGCAATTAGATTTTAATGCTATCGCACAAGGATTTTCGGTAGATGTTGTTGCTGAACACATGAAACATGAAGGATATAAATCATTTATGATTGAAATTGGTGGCGAAGTATACGCTCTTGGTTTAAAGCCAAATAATGAGGAGTGGAGAATTGGCATTGATGAACCTAAAGAAAACCAAGCGGAACGTACTTTAAACTCTGTAGCTACAATTAGTAACGAGGCAATTGCTACTTCAGGAAACTACCGTAAATTCTATGAAGAGAATGGAATTAAGTATGCCCACACAATTGATCCTAAAACAGGGTTTCCAGTTAGACATGGATTATTAAGTGCTACCGTAGTTGCTGATGCTTGTTGGAGAGCAGATGCAATGGCAACAGCTTTTATGGTAATGGGACCTGAAAAGTCAATAGATTATATGAGAACTCACACCCAATCTGGATTGGATGTATATTTCATATACAATGATGATAAAGGGGAGATGAAGACGTATTTGTCTCCAGGTATGCAAAAGCGCTGGCAGAAGGCTAATTAAGCCGCTGCCTCGTTTTTACATTTTTCTTCTGGACTTGCTCCACAGAAGCTGCAAGATTCACCTTCTTTGTTTAAGAAAGGACTTTGACTCGCACAAGTACCAGAGAATTTTCCGTCTTTCTTTACGATTATTTTAATAGCAATTCCGGCAAAACCTAAGGCCAATAAACCAATTGCTAATAATGCTACTTTCCATTCCATGCTGCGAAATTAAATACCTTTTGTAAATAGAACGTATTGAAGGCCACATTAGTTCAAACAAAACAATTCGGGTTTTTAACGAGACAGACGGAAACTATTTCAACTACAATGGTGACTAGCTAAATCTTCATGGTAATTTTGAAAAATAAGATTAGAACTATGGCTACAATCGAGGAAAAAAAGAATGCATTTGAACGTTTGTTAAATATCATGGATGACTTGCGAGCAGGTTGTCCGTGGGATATGAAGCAAACCATGGAAAGTCTTCGCTATTTGACCAT
>CAJWSQ010000309.1 GCA_913045895.1 uncultured Flavobacteriales bacterium
GAAAAGCCAATAGAGCCGCTAACAGATTGTCCAACAACTTGGCTGAAAAAAGACTTTGTAATCATCCTAGTGTTCACGGTGGTGATTGTTCTGTGTTTTATGAAACAGATTCCTAAGGTAATACATATTTATGTGCTAACGACCTTAATAGTGCTTTACAAAAAGATCCATCAACTAGAATAAATGGTCAATTTCGATGTAAACGAGGTGCAGGCATCGTTGGACTTCTGGACACAAGTGAGGTTGCGCGTGAAATGTAATCTGACGCATTGACTGCTGAGGAGTGGGAAACTAAGAAATCCATGGTCATCTCATGGGTCAGTGATTTCGAAGACATCGTGGCTAAGGCTGAGCCAATTGCTCAACAAAGAGAATAAGAAGTCGAATATGAATTGGAAGAATTTGGAGAAGAATTCGAAGAGTTATTCGAAGAAACTCTTGAAGACATGGAAAAAATCGATAAAGACTTCACTGTCGCCCACGATCAAGCTCACAAAGATATGAAAAACCAACTCTAAACCAAAGGAGGAGCTGTTGATCAATTCGAGGATCTTATCGTTGATATTGATGCTACCCTTAGCGAAATGGAAAGATGCATGTCTAAAGTTAAGAGAAGCACTTCCCTACTCAAGATTTAAAACAGAAGAGGAAACACCCTATCTCTTGGACAAGTTGCTGATGCCATGAAATAAGAAATCCCATCTGGAAAGGACGTCGTAAAGATTGAGGGTATGGTTACCGGCTGGGTTAAGTAAGCTGAAGCCATTGATGCCAAAGCTAAGCCTGCTGTTGAAACAAGAAACCAACAATGGTAGAGCGCTTTTGAAAGTGGCTTAAATGAAGTTGAAGAAGAAGCTACCAGAGCTATTGATGAGTTCGAGAGAAACGATATGGAGTTCATCCATAAGGTCGAAACTGCCCAAGATGACATGATCAACTCCTGGTAAAACACCGGTATCATCGCTGATGGTTAGAAACTCGGTCAAGATATTGAAACCTAATTCAACACTTGGGAGAAGAACATGGCTAGAAGAGCTCCAGTTCAATCTTTGACTGCCCAACAATCTAAGGCTGTCTCACAAAACCTTAGAAGCCTTGAGGCTGACCTCGATATGGTCCTTAAATCCATGTGAAGAATCACTTGATTTATAGAATCATTCAATATTCAAAGTTTATTTTTCTATTAAATACTGTGTCTAAAATATAAATTATATCTCAATTTATACTCAATTATATTTAAATATAACTCCAGTAGAATGGTTGTGTCGTGCACCCGTGACAGAAGCAAAACAATTATCCTCCCCACAATATTTTAGAAGCCCTAAGAACCCAAAAATCATTGCCTCCTTATAATCAATCATTAGGTCGCTAGGAATACATATTTCGGCTGAACTTATTTTTTGAATTTGTTGCATTAAAAAAAGGTTATGAGACCCACCTCCAGTAAATAATATTTTTCCAGATGTAGGCAATACATTCAAAAGTTGTGTGGCAAGGTGAACCGAATACGTATACATCAAATCCATAACTTTTTCTTGATCATAAGCATTAAGAACTGGGGTAAGTTGCTCCGTTATCCATTCTACTCCTAGAGATTTTGGAAACACCAACTCATAATAAGGTAGGGCGTTAAGTTCTTCGAGAAGGTTTGGAATCAAAAGCCCTTGAGCGGCTATTTTTCCATCCGCATCGTAGAGGAGATTAAACTTTTGTGCAAACATATTAAACACCAAATTAGCAGCTGCTACATCAAAGGCAATGAGATCATCTTGTTTTAACAAGCTTATGTTTGCAAAACCGCCTAAATTGACACAAGCTTCGTAGTCCGAAAAAAGATGGAATTCTCCACCAGGGACTAGAGGAGCACCTTGCCCTCCAAGGGCAACATCCTGAACTCTAAAATCACAAACCACCGTTGTCTTTAGAAACAAAGACAATTCCTTCCGATTTCCTATTTGGAATGTAACACCTTGATCTGGTTTATGATGCACAGTGTGCCCATGAGAACAGACCAAATCAATTGTATACGATGAGTTTTGAGTCATAAAAAAATGAATCTGTTCCGCTAAATATGTTGTGTAATCTCGATCTAAAATAGCCAATGTTTCGGCCTCCAAAAAACGCGCATTTTCTAATTGCTTATGCCAAAAATCGGGATAGGGATTTGTTGTTGTTGACACATAACGATACGACCATTTTCCTTTGTTCAAATTAAACTCAACCAAAGCTAAGTCAAGACCATCCAGAGAGGTTCCAGACATGACTCCAATCACGTAAAAGTGTTCTTTTTTCATCTTGAATTAATTTTCGGTAAAACACAGGCCACACATTAAACAACAATAAAGGAGACTGAATTTTGAATTAATCCCAAAAATAGGAAGATAATTTAATGAATTCTAAAAAAAGAGATTGAGAAAATCAATTCTCTTTAACAAGGCGAATTTTTGATGACACTCATGGCTAGAAGGAATCAAAATACTTTATTTTTGAAAGACTAACAAAACTAACAATCTTCATCACTGAACTGGTCTCTGTTGTCAATCAAAGGACTACCATTTAATTGAATTAATCAAACATATGTCGATGATAAACACTAAACACTTCATACGAACTGCAACCTCCCTACCTTACACAACAACCCTTTCCCAGAGGAACAGGAATTGGTCCAATATTATTGTAAAATATTGCAAAGTAAGGTAAAAACTTTTGTTCTAATCTTGAGTCTGATGTGGAGAAACTAAGACAGTCCATTGTGTCCATTTGTGATATGATTTTAAGTTGGTACATTCTTTTGCCTTACAGGTCCTTTTTATAAATATTTGCTATATATTGGCTTGATTGACAATATCATAAGTACTTATGACGAATAGCAAACTGTAAAAGACATTCTTAAA